>CAMYNE010000007.1 GCA_947259675.1 uncultured Pirellulaceae bacterium | reverse complement strand
CTATTTCGTGATAGCGCGAAAGAAGGTACTCCAACTCTTTTCGTTTCTTTGTGTTTCGCGTTCCGAGGACCAAAACAAACTTGGACATGACGCCGTTACCTTTCGACAAAAATACCGCCGATCAGATTGGACCGGCACAAGCGATGGACATCAAGTGCTGATTTCCTGCGACTCATATCCAAGACGCTGTTTGATCGCTTTGTCGACGCCTGGTGTCTGCTTGGGAAAAACGGGGCTGGGGGTCTTCCGATGGGTTTTGGCATGTTTGATCGCTGAGAATGCCTTGAATTTGTTTTAGCCGCGCCATGATGAACACCCTTGCAATTCGTAAAATCACAGATTACGCCCGTAAATTTGTGAATGATTTAGATGCGGATCAACCGTATATTAGTTCAGATTTGATATTAGCTGCGTTTAAGGAACTTGGTTGAACACTCCATCACATTGGTTAATGACGGTTGCGATTGGCAAAATCGGGCCATGGAAAAACAAGGTCCCGAAATGGTCCTTGGGACTTGGATCACTGGCCCCGGACCTTCCGCTTTACTTATTGTCCCTGGGGGGGATTGTCTATTTTTCGGTTTGGAAACAATGGCCGGCCAAAGACACGTTTCCGCACATGTACGACCCGAGTGGTTTGTTCTTCAACGATCCAGGATGGATTGCATTTCACAACCTATTTCATTCCCCAACCAGTTTGCTGATCCTGTTTGCGATGAGTCGTCTGGTTCGAACGCGTTGGCCCCGGTTCTGCAGGTGGTTTCAGTTTTTCCTTGCCGCCTGTGCGTTGCATTCGTTCGTCGATATCCTCACGCATAACGATGACGGGCCGCTTCTGTTCTTTCCGTTTGAGTGGACGACGAGGTTTATCAGCCCGGTCAGCTACTGGGATTCCGATCATTACGGATTTGCCTTCATGCGATTTGAGGTTGTGTTGGATGTTGTTCTTGTTGTCTTTCTGGTTTGTTCCTTGTTTGCTAAATCAAAAAATAAACGCTCCTTTTTCAGTTCTCGACAGGACGGCCTATGACCTCCATTCTTGAAAAGATTGTTAAACACAAGAAGCTAGAACTTGAACAAGCCAGGAACAGGATTTCGCTTGAGCAAGTTCGTCGGACTGCTTCTGACGCCCCTCCTCCACTCGATTTTTTGGCCGCGCTGAAACGACCGGGTGTATCGCTGATTGCCGAAGTCAAAAAAGCGAGCCCGTCGAAAGGCTTGATCCGCGAAGATTTTGATCCTCCGACAATTGCGAAATCGTACGAAGCGGGAGGAGCCAGTTGCATCAGTGTGTTGACGGATGAGCATTTTTTTCAGGGGCATCTTGATTACTTGCGAGCAGTCCGAACCGCAGTTGAATCAACAAATCGTTGAACTTGGTATGACACCGTTGGTTGAACTCTACGATGCGGTGAATGTCGATGCAGTTTTAGACTGCCAGCCTTCCCTGGTCGGCATCAACAATCGCGATTTGAACACCTTCGAGATTGATCTTCAGCATACCGTCCGCATGCGGGCCAGAATTCCGGCAGATATTTTGCTCGTCGGCGAAAGCGGAATCTTCACCCGGCAAGACGTGTTGATCCTGGAAAACGCCGGGGTCGACGCAATATTGGTGGGCGAATCCTTGATGCGTTCGGACGATATCGAATCGGCGACCAGGGAACTTGTTGGCCGTTGATTTTTCGGAGAGTTTTTTGTCAGCCCGGCAATAAATGGGGCTGTCCAGCGAATCACTTTGAATAGCCTTTTGCCAAAGAGACGATCGTGGAATCATCGTAAAATGACGAGATTTGCCAATCCTGTTTGGCTAAATCGCCGATTCGAAATATAAATCGGTGGCCAGTGCCACAATTTAAAATGCAGACTGGCGAGCTCTTTAACTTTGTTTGGATTGGAAAAACATGACTGACGTGATGACCAACGTTAAAACAGTCAATAGTGTCGTGCGAACGTTGCTGATGGTGACTGTTGCCGGGGGTGTCGGTTACGGCGGATGGTTTGGATATAACAACTATGTAAAACCCAGTCGCGACGCCAAACAGGCCATTGCAGATCTGGCTGAACTGCAAGTGAAATATGAAACTCAGAATCAGGAACTTGCTGATGTCAAAAAGGCCAAGGAAAGACTTGAGACTTCGCTGAAGCTGATCAAAGTGGATCGACGGATGGCGAACGTCCAGGTTCTTGAAAAAGGATTCGACGAAGAAGATACGCCCTACTTGCTGGTCCGTTTTACGGAGATTGACCGCTACGGCAACATTGTCGGTGCTCCACGTGATTTTACGCTGTCCGGTGAAAAGCTGTTCGTGGACTGCTGGATCGTTTCTTTTGAAGACAAATATGTCGAACGGGCCGATGCTCTGCGCTCCGCATCGTTGTGTGTTTTTAAAAGTATCTATGGCGAAATCGACGGTCCAACCGGTGCGCTGTCACTTGATCAAGAAACCGTTGGCCTGGGGACGCCCCCTGGAATCTACAATGACGATGCCAAGAACGAATTCGAACAGCAGATCTGGAGCGACTTTTGGAGCGTTTCCAACGACCCTCAGAAACAAAAAGAACTTGGCATTCGTGCGAGCTACGGCCAGGCCAATTACGTGCTTGCTGAAGAAGGGCGAACCTATCAAGTTCAACTGCGTGCCAGCGGCGGTGCAAGTCTGAAACCACTTGAATTGCCGTAAAGCCAGAGTTGAATCCGAGAGCGAGCATCGTACGTTTCACTTCTGGAACAACAGCCAAGTGCCGTCTTTTCCGGCGACGGCGATGTCGATTTTCTGATCGCCGTTAAGATCGGCCGAACGAATCTGTAACCCGGTACCAATATGTCCTTCATCGATGACGTGCCTGACAAAAGCGGATTCGATCGAATTCCATTTGTAGTAATACAAGCAAGGCTTTTCATTGCCGCCGGGGTCATTTCCGTTATGGGCCCGTAGTCGTTTGCCAGCGATTAGCTCGTCGAGCCCGTCGCCATCGAGATCGGCAAAGTGAATCGTGTGCACTTGCGAATAGCGATCATCAATTAAGTGCTCAATGAACTTGAGTTTTCCGTTCTCCGTTTTTTCGCCGGTGCCTTGCCACCAGTACAAACCGTAGTCGTGTCCTTTGCCCCAAATCATGTCGGTGAAACCGTCGCCGTTAAGATCGCGAACGAGAATTGGACTTGTCTGACCCATTTCCCAATCCGCGTGACGTTTCCATTGTTTGGCCCAAATGTCGCCTTGGGGGCGTTCATACCAGCCATTGCCGAATAAAATGTCTTCTCGTCCATCGTTGTCAACGTCGCCAAATCCCATTCCGTGAAACTGTCCTGCGGTTCCAATCAAATGCCGCATCAGTGTCGGACGACCGTTTTCTGACTCACCAAAACTCCACGCTGTGACCGGTGTGTCGGCGGCCCAACTATTGGTGACCCACTCCGGTGTTCCGTCACCGTCAAGATCGTGTAGAAAGCTGCCTTCGTTTTTGCTGATCTTGGTGTCGCGGAGCACGTGTTGTTTCCAAAGTTGTCCCAGGTTAAGCCCCTCTTTGCCCGGATTCTCATACCAGTGCACTACGGTGGGCAAAAATGAGCCGGCGACAACATCTGGAAACCCATCACCATTGAGGTCGTGAGTGAAATCGCCATTGGATTCAACATAGCCGTTCCAGTCGGCAATCTGCCGAATCGGTCGCGGAGCAAAATCGGGTGCGGGATACCAATTGCGGCCAGCCACAACGTCGAGCTTGCCATCTTTGTTGACATCAGCCAAGTCAATCCCTTCGTTGGCGTCAACGGTTAACAGCCTCGCGTCAAAGCGAACCGAATCCGAGTCATTTGGATCATCTCCGTGGGTGACAACAAACGTTGAAAGGACGAAAATAATAAGCGGTGCCAAATTCATGATTGAATAATCCTTTCGTCAAGGCTTCGACGGATGGCCTGCAAAGTAAATCTTAGTCTTAATCGCAATCATAATCTTAGTCATTTTGTTTGGGCCAGCTCAAAAGACTACGAGTACGAGTAGGAGTCTTCCAATCGTGGCAACTTCGGAACGGTGTTTTTTGAGCAAATATCTTGAAAGAAAACTATGAGAATACTGGCTTTGATTCTTGTTTTCGTCAACAGTGGATTTTTAACTGCTGCTGACCAGCCCAACATTGTGCTGATCATTTCGGACGATCAGGCTTGGACTGACTATGGTTTTATGGGGCACGAGCATATTGAGACGCCCCGGATCGATAAACTCGCTTCCGAATCAGTCGTCTTTCGGAGGGGCTACGTGCCGACGGCCCTCTGTCGGCCCTCGTTAATGACTCTGATCACCGGACGATACGCCAGCGTTCATGGTGTTACCGGCAATGATCCTTTTGGGGACGGTCTGAATCCGCAAAACTCGGATTTGAGAGAATCACTGATTTCGAAGATCGACAAACTGGAGACCTTGCCAAAGCTCCTTGGCGAACAAGGATATCTGAGTCATCAGAGTGGTAAATGGTGGGAGGGGAACTATTCAAGGGGCGGGTTTACCCATGGAATGACTCGCGGCTATCCGCAAAAAGGTGGACGCCATGGCGACTCTGGTCTCAAAATTGGTCGCGAAGGAATCAAAGAAGTTGAAGACTTCGTTGATTTGGCAATCGAACGGGACAAACCATTTTTTCTCTGGTACGCGCCGTTTTTACCGCATTCGCCGCATACACCACCGGAAAGGATTCTCAACCATTACCAGGGGAAAGGATTACCCGATAGTGTCGCCAAATATTATGCCATGTGTGAGTGGTTTGATGAGACTTGCGGGCAAATCGTCGACATGATCGAAGTCAAAAAACTCCGAGACGACACATTGATCGTGTACGTTTGTGATAATGGCTGGATTCAGGATCCCCAGTCAAGACGATATGCGCCTCGTTCCAAACAGACGGCGTACGAAGGCGGAGTCAGAACTCCCATCTTTTTTTCATGGCCATCCAAATATCAACCTGCGGACCGACAAGAACTCTGTAGCAGCATTGATATTTTCCCGACGATCGTCGCGGCTGCGGGTGCCCGAATGCCGACCGATCTTCCCGGTCTGGATTTGAATAAGAGTCTGGCCGAAGGTCAGGCAATTAAGCGAGAAGCGATTTATGGCGAGACTTTTGGACACGATATTCTCGACATCAATAAACCCGAAGAGACATTGCTTTTTCGCTGGTGCATCCAGGGAAAGTGGAAGCTGCTGCTGACGTATGACGGAAGGGTGACCAAGAGATATGAATCAACTCATCCTCGTACAAAAAAGCGACCCCAGTTATTTGATCTGCTGGCCGACCCGCACGAGAAAATTAATCTTGCCAGAGATAATCCTGAAGTTGTGGCAATATTGGTCGAAAAGATTAATCGCTGGTACCCGGTAAGAAAACGCAAAACCATAACAGAGTTTGATTAGCCTGGATTTTTCACGTAGGCCGGAACAAAGTCGCGTATGTTCTTTGCCGGAACAGCGCAAACGCCACTAATTCGACTTGCCAACTGTTTTCGCGTTGCTTCCAGAAAAGCGGCTGCAGTTCCGGCAATTACAACGTTTGCTCGTTGCTGGCCTGCAACTTCGACAGTCTTTTTGCGATCTTTCTTCCGGTCACACTCATCGGCAACTGGTTCAGTTCTTTTGACGACCGCCATTTCATTTCTGCTTGACGAGTCCGTTTTATGCTGCCGCAGATTTCATCGGCAACGAAGCAATCGAGGGTGATTCGAAATCGAGTTACCGCATGCTTGATTGTTTCGTTGGTATTTCGCAGTTTCGTCGAAAGTCCGGTGAGTTTGTTGAGCTCGATTTCCAGTGTCGATTCTTTGTTCTGAGTCTGCGTTTTGAAACGGGGGAAATCCCAAAGTCCAGTCCAGCGTTCGCCTTCACCGCACTGTCTTACGAGATACTTAGCGCGGCGGCAAACAATCACCACGGCTTCGTTGATATCTTCGTAGTTCATTTTCTTTGCCGGTACCGGAATTTCGGTTTGTAATCCTTGGCCGAACGTTGGGCAAAGACGTTGCAGTGGACACCGTTCGCACTTGGGCGATGTTGGCTGGCAGATTTCGCTACCCAATTCCATCAAAGCTTGATTCAAGTCACCACAGCGCCTGTCGGGCAATAAAGATTCTGAAAACTCCCAGAGTGCTTTCTGGTTAGTCGTTGTTCGCGGATTGCCTTTCATCGCCAGCAACCGCGCGAACAGCCGAATCGTGTTACCTTCCAGGATGGGTAATTTTTGCTCTTGGGAGATTGAGAGAATCGCACCCGCCGTATATCGCCCGATCCCGGGAAGAGCTAACACCGATTCCATATCGGATGGAAAGTTGCCGCCATGTTCGTCAACGATCACTTGAGCCGCGGCATGCATTTGCCGGGCTCGGCGATAATATCCCAATCCCTCCCAGAGTTTGAGGACATCCTCTTGATCGGCGGCAGCCAGAGTCTTGACGTCGGGAAACTGCGTCAGAAACCGTTTGTAGAATTCGACAACAGTTGCAACTTGCGTCTGTTGCAACATGATTTCGCTAACCCAAACTCGATAGGCTGATTTACAGGCTCGCCAAGGCAAATCTCGCTGGTTTTCATCGAACCACTTAAGCAGTCGACGGCGAAGATTCGATTTCCATCTGGTGTCGTACATGGGGTTCATTTTGCTTTTGTTTTTCTTACTTTAATGCCCAAGTCATTCTAAGCGAGGAACAAGCGAAGAATCCCACGTTCCAAGTTCATACCCCTTCATGAGTTTTCAACGCTTTTTGCAATCGAGATCCTTCAGTCGCTAAAGCTCCTTCAGGATGACACTGAATTGCTCTGAATGGTGTAGATACGACTACTTCCGGAATGTGAGGTGACGGCTCGCTACGCATGCTCTGCTAATTTGCGACGATATTCACGAGTCGATCTGGGACCACGATCACCTTACTGACATGTTTGCCGACAAGCTGTTGCACAATTTTCTCGTTAGCCATGGCGGCCGCTTCCAGATCATCTTTGGATAGGCCACGTGGAACCATGATTTTCGATCGAACTTTGCCGAGGATTTGAATCGGAATCTCAACGTTTGAGTCGACGGTGAGCGCTTCGTCATATTTAGGCCACGATTCATGGGCGAGCGTATCGGCACCTCCCAGGAGTTTCCAAATCTCTTCGGCGATATGAGGCGCGAACGGGGAAAGCAGCAGAATAAACTGACTCATCAGCTCGCGTGGGCGCTTCGCTTCTTTCGTAAAGTAGTTAACGAATTCCATCATCCGTGCAATGGCAGTATTAAAGTCAAGTGAGTGAGTATCGTCAGTCACTGCCTTGATCGTCTTGTGCAACATCCTCAGCTGTGCATCTGAGGGTTCGTCGTCAGTAATGGCTGGGTTGACCGCGAATTCTTCGTTTTTCTCGTCGACGACCATTCGCCAGACACGATCAAGGAAGTTCCGTACTCCATTGACACCTGCCATGCTCCATGGCTTGGCTTGTTCCAACGGGCCCATGAACATTTCGTAGAGCCGAAGTGAATCAGCACCGTAATCGGCGACAATTTCGTCCGGGTTCACGACGTTGCCCCGGCTCTTGGACATTTTGTATGCGCGACTATCGATTCGAATCGAAGGGTCCGACTTCAGCACGAAACCGTCATCTCGTTTTTCCGCTTGCTCTGGATCAAGTTTGACCAGATGCACGAGTGAGTTGTCGGCCTCAAGCACAAACTTTTTGTTTTCGTCTTCGCTGACCTGGTCCGCCGAAACCCACTTTTCATCTGTATTTCGATAGCCAGTAAACTCGACGTCACCCAGAATCATGCCTTGATTGACCAGTTTCTGAAACGGTTCGGTGGTGTGCACGTAGCCGCGATCGTACAACACTTTGTGCCAGAAGCGGGCGTACAGCAGGTGCAACACGGCATGTTCGGCACCGCCGATATACAGGTCGACCGGCATCCACTGCTTTTCAAGTCCCGGATCGACAAAAGCCTGGTCGTTGTGTGGATCGATAAAACGAAGGTAGTACCAGCAGGAGCCAGCCCATTGGGGCATGGTGTTGGTTTCGCGTTTGTATTTGACGCCATCGATAACCGGATAAAGCCAATCGTCGTCCGCTTTTTCAAGCGGCGGTTCCGGCCGCCCATGCGGCTTGAAGTCTTCGATGTACGGGAGGTCGATGGGAAGTTCTGTAACCTCGACCGCTCGCATCATTCCAGTTTTGATTCCGTGTCCGTCAATCTCATGCAGGATCGGAAACGGCTCACCCCAAAAACGTTGTCGACTGAACAGCCAATCTCGCAGTTTGTAGTTGACCGCTGCGCGACCGACACCACTTTGTTCAAGATCTGCAATGATCCTGGTTTTGAATTCTTGTGTTTCAAGACCGTCATATTGGTTCGAGTTGATTCCGTTTCCGTTGCCGAGGAAACATTTTTTCCCGGCCAGCACGGCCTCGACGTCAACGTCCGCTTTGGCTGGTGGCTTGATAACAGGCGTGATTTCGAGCTGATACATTTTTGCGAACTCGAAATCGCGCCCGTCGTGAGCAGGAACGGCCATGATGGCTCCGGTTCCATAACTGGCGAGCACGTAATCGGCAATCCAGATTGGAATTTGCTTTCCATTGATTGGATTGATCGCAAAACTACCGGTAAAGACACCGGTCTTTGTCCGTTTCTCGTCTTGCCGATCACGATCACTTTTTATCGCGGCGGCTTCACAGTACGCTTCGGTTGCGGCTTTTCGAGCTGTCGTTGTCAGCGATTGGACCAGTTCATGCTCAGGCGAGATGACCATGTAGGTTGCACCAAACAGTGTGTCGGGTCGGGTCGTGTAAATCCGGAGCACTTCGCTCGATGGCTTTCTGGGAAATCCAGTCTGACCTCGAACGGCTTTCCAGTCACTCATGTCATCTTCGGATCCCACAAAGAAGTCAACTTCTGCGCCCGTGCTGCGACCGATCCAATCCCGTTGAAGTTTCTTGATCCCGTCGGACCAGTCGACGCTATCGAGGTCTTTTTCCAGCCGGTCCGCGTAAGACGTAATTCGCAGCATCCACTGCCGCAGAGGCATGCGCTGTACCGGATGCCCACCGATTTGGCTGAGGCCGTCACTGACCTCTTCGTTGGCAAGTACGGTTCCAAGTGCGGGGCACCAATTAACCAGCGCGTTGGATTGATACGCAAGTCTGAATTCGTCCTGGTACGTACGGACGACTGTTTCGCCTTCCGCTCTTACGTCCTCCGGAATCGGAAGCTCGGCGATGGGGCGACCTTTTTGTTGTTCGTGATCAAACCAGGTGTCGTAGAGAACAAGAAAAATCCATTGCGTCCATTTGAAATAGGCAACATCGGTTGTTGAAATCTCGCGGTCCCAGTCGTAACTGAAGCCGAGCATTTTGAGTTGCCGCACGAAGTTCTTGATGTTGCGTTCGGTGGAGACTCGCGGGGGCGTGTTAGTTTTGATGGCGTGTTCTTCTGCGGGAAGTCCAAACGCGTCAAAGCCGATCGGGTGAAGAACGGATTTGCCCTCCATGCGAGCCTGACGGGCGACGATATCAGTCGCAGTATAGCCTTCCGGGTGACCGACATGCAGGCCATCGCCACTGGGATAGGGGAACATGTCTAGCACGTAGAGCTTTTCCCCGGTTGCTTCCTCCGGCGTTTTAAACGTCTTGTTTTCTGCCCAAAAACGTTGCCATCTCGGTTCAATCTCGGCAGGGTTATACTTCGGCACAGTTAATATTCCTTTGCGTCGGATAACCGACAATTTTTGATCGAAGATTTCCAAAGAAGTCGTTACGGCAAACCGAACATCTTACCAAAAGACCCATCTCTCGGCATGACCGTCCCCGAGGTTGAATGGTTCACGTGCGAGGCGCAAGTTGACGGGATTCCACACTTTCTGGCCAAGTGTCATGATCAAAACTGCGCAGATTGCTCATTCGGTCGTCATGTCAAATACATCGACGTCGGGAGATTTTTGAGATCAATTGGGGTTGTTGTGACTTATGAGGTAGGTTTTGCAGAGTCGGTTTGGTAAACTTTTTAATTAGTGAGAATGCGAAACTTTGCGCCGTAAAATTCCAAGAAGTTAACAAATTGAGCCGACGGCACCAGCCCTCGGGACTTCCCGATGCTGGCGCTTTCGGCTCAACCCAAAGAGTGGGCTTTAGGCAGGTCTGAGCGTCGGGTGAGATTGGCTCAGACGGCCACATTTTCGAACTGTAAGTTTGTAGTTTTTTATTGGACGATGCGGAATTGATTCGACGCCGACCACGAATTCGACTGATTGAAGAAGAACGCGAATTGATGCGCGAGGCCGGGCGTTTCAACGCCCAGTTGATGGATTTCATCCGGCCCCACGTGCGTGCGGGTGTGAAAACAGAAGAACTTGATCGCTTGCTTCATGAGTACACGCTCGATCATGGTCACACTCCGGCCTGCCTGGGATATCCGGGCGAGAAGTACCCGTTTCCAAAGAGCTGTTGCATCAGTGTTAACGAAGTTATTTGTCACGGGATCCCGGATTCGTATGAACTTCAACCTGGCGATATCGTTAATCTTGACGTAACGACGATCGTCGATGGCTGGCATGGCGATCAGTCTGAAACCTTTATGCTGGGCGACCGAGAGCAAATGAGTGAAGAGGCGATTGAGCTCGTCCAGTGCGCGTTTGATTGTTTATATTTGGCGATCGATGCGATCACCCCAGGCTGTCCGATTTCGGTCGTCGGACAAACGATCGTTAATCACGTCTCTCAAAACTATGATTTTGGTGTTGTCGATAAGTACGTTGGCCATGGAATTGGCACCAAATTTCATCAACGTCCTAACGTCCCACACGTTCCAACTCGACAGTCGCAACAAGAACGACTTCATCCCGGAATGTGTTTTACCATCGAGCCGATGGTCAACGGCGGAACAGCCAAGACTAATTGTGATCGTCGAGACGGTTGGACCGTTCGGACACAGGATCTTCGCTTGTCCGCACAATTCGAACACACCGTGTTAATGACCGAGGAAGGCCCCGAAATTCTGACGCTAACCGATAACGGCCCCCAACAAGGGCACAAATTTTAGAGCCGGATTTCACTGTAGCTGGGAAAACGAGATCAAACTGCGATTGGATTGGCGAAACTGACAGCAAATGACTGACAGCATTCATTTCTTCTTATTCCCAACGTTCTAAGGCTGACTTGCCTGTTCGTATTGAGGCAGTATCTCAATTGCGGTAAATATTCTCTCGGTTAACCATCATGCGCGCCGATGACGCGGCCTTGGCTCCGCTCGGTGCTCCAGAATCAAGGATGATTCTATGAAGCGACTATTCATTGCGGTACTTTTTACGTGTCTGACTGCACACGAAGTTTTCGCTGCTCAGGAATTGGTTGGGGATGAATTGCAATTCCCTTACGAGGCATTGGTGCTGCGCGATGATGCTCCCGTAAGAAGCGGACCGGGAACGGTTCACTATGCCACAGACAAACTACCGGCCGGCACAGTGCTTGAAGTTCATCGTCACGATCCAGGTGGTTGGTGCGCGATTCGACCACCTGCAGGAAGTTTCAGCCTGATTCCCGAGTCGGCGATCGAGTTCGTTGAAGATAATGTTGGTCGAGTCGTTGCCGGATCGGCGCAAACCTGGGTTGGAACTCGTTTGGGTGTCGTTGAAAACCCGCTTTGGCAAGTAAAGCTCAGAAAAAACGAACTGGTTGAAATCCTGGGCGAAGTCAGTTGGCCCAACCCGGAAGGGCATTCCACCATCTGGTACCAAATCTCCCCACCCGCAGGAGAGTTTCGCTGGATTCAAATTTCGGATTTGCAACTCCCCGATGACTCGACAAGGCTACCTTCGTTGTCTCAGCCGCAGTCGTTCACCCAACAAAGCGATTTGCTTGATTCGCCGCCGGCAACGGTCAATCCAGCTGGCACACAGATGTTGATGTCCAATCCAGCCAGAATTGCTGAGTCCCCTGCACCAACCATCATCCCACAAACTCAAACGACTCTGACGCCCGCTAACGCCGCTTCACCGATTTTGGCAACTCCGATAAAGGATGTAAACGTGCAACCTGCAATTTTGCAGACCAATGTTCAATACGATTCAATGCCCGATACCAGCGCCAAGTCGATCAACAGCGGTTGGCGTCCGGCAAGTCGAAAAAACAATCGAAATTCAGCGATTGGAAAACACATTTCTAACCAACCGCCGAATCAATTTACGGCCCCAGCAATACCTTCACTTGGAACATCATCCACAATCAACCAATTCGCGGATTCGCGATCCGATTTTGGTCAAGCTCAACACTCGTCAGCAGCTCGAGTGGCGAGCGTCAACATGGAATACAACGCCACAATGCAGCCCGCACCGCTGGAGGCAGATGCCATGCGGCTTCCCACAAGCAGCGAATTCGGAGACTCCTCTGCCCTCATCGATTTAAACGTTGTCCATTCCAAGTCGATTCGAATGAACCAACTTGAAATGGCCCTCACGAATGAAATGTTGAAACAACCGTCGAGTTGGAGGCTGGACGATCTCTTGCTGCAAACGGAAGCCGCCATCGAAACGTCGACCGATCCGACCGTAACTCAGCACGGAAATCGGTTGCTGGAAAAAATTCGTCGTTGCCAGAGCATTCGGTCGAAATATCGTTCGAACTACAATGACGACCCCATGGCAAACACGGGAAACAATGTCAGCTTAAAAGGCCCAGTGGGAACCGGAGTTGATACGGAGGTCGAATTTGGCGCAACTTATGATGCCTACGGCTGGCTAAACGAACTCGTGCGGGACAGCGGCTCAAGCCCGTCGACTTACGTGTTACAAGACGAAAACGGAAAAATAACACACCATATTACCGGCGCTCCCGGAATGAACTTGCACCGCTATTTGAAATCAAGAGTCGGTGTTGTGGGTCAACGTGGGTACCACCAGGCACTCAATCTGGACCACGTTACGGCCGAACGCATCGTCGAGTTGCGTCAGCGAAGATAAGCGATGATGCAGGATGGATCGGCGAACGATCAGGTGCATAAGCATGCGAAGTGAACGCCGGTCGCTCTCGACGACGAATACTTATGCGGCCTGGTTTCCCTCAGTTTCCTCCGATTCGGCTTTTTCGTCAGCGGATTTCTTCGAATCGTCTTCCACAGGTAAGGGTGCTTCTCCGTCTTGATCCTGATCATCACCATTTGCCGGAGCTGAGTTCTCGGGCAAGTCCGGCACCTCAAGTATCTCCGGAACGGCTGGCTCGTCAACGATTTGTGAGGCGTTCACGGCAAACTGCTCTTCTTCCGTTAACTCGTCGAACGATTTTCCAAACACCGTTTGCGACCACAACTCCTCGGCCGATTCAATCGTATCGCATTCAAGCCAGGCATCGAAAATTGGTGAGAAAGGACTTAGAACCTTTATCTTGGCATGAACCGTCTCTCCATTTACGGTGCCTGTTCCAACCAATCGAGAGTCCCTTCCTTTTCCCGGTTCCTCAATACGAAGATCGGTGAACCGGGTTTTTCCAAGAATGAATGAACCGTCACTGTTTACATTGATGGGACCTTCACCCGTTTTTTCGCCGTATTCCAATCTTAAATTGACTTCCGAAGGCTGGAGTTGTCCGGTTTGGAGATCGATAAAGTCGGCGGGGGAAAATTCGTTGTAGGTAAGGCTTTTGTCTTCTGGCGTTTGCACAAACTGAAGCTTTTCGTTAAAGGTGCTGGTCTTCAACAACAGTTTTAAATCGTCATCAATGGCAAAATCAACGACGAACGGCATATCCTCTGTGAGACGATGATCCGCCTGCAAACGTAACGTTCCTTCGAATCGTTGAGAATTTTTCATGTCGGCAAACTCAACACTTGGCACCGACACCAAATCCACTTGGCTGGATTTAACAAACAGTTCACCCAAACTTACAAGTTCACCGTCGAGCATTTGAAAACCATCAAACTTGATTTCGTCGAGCGTAATTTCAAGTTGTGTCGTGGGATTTACGATTCTGAGGTTCGCTACCCGAACCAAATCAATTCTGATTTCGCGAATGGAAGGTGACTGCCCAAATTCATTTCGCATTTCATCGCCTATTTCATCGAATTCATCACCAAATTCTGTGATGTCAGAGTCGAAATCCAATTCGCTGGTTTCAGGATCCCAATCTGCATAAATAGTCCCGCCATTGATCGACAGTTCTTCAATGATCAATCGATCTGAACCAAAGATCGAACTTCCGCCTGAATATTTGAATTTGATGTCGGTCAAGTTTGACCATTGGTCGTTATCAGCTTTGAACCTCACTTCGTCAGCTGTAAATCCGGACACCAGATTACCCTTGAGGCCTTCGATTTCGATCTCGCCATCTTCCTCGAGAGCCGCTTCGATCAGTTTGAGCGGAAGGCTACTGTAAAATACTCCGTAGAAGCCTCCGCCACACAGCGTGAGAAACAACACGACGATGCCGGCGCAGCCGATGGCCCAGCAGCCCATGCCACAGCCGCTTTTTGGATTGTCGAACTGAACGTACTGTTTTGGATCGGGTTTTTGAATCAACGGATGCTGCCCTTCTTAATCGCGTCAGTTTTCGCCAAGTGAACTATTCGGCGAGTCTTCCGGAATATTGGATTGGAAAATCGAGAATTATGAGAGGTTTAATGTTTCTTCATGTTTCAAAGTCGGATGTTTTCGGCCAATTTTGGACGACAGTAACATCACGACAGGCAGATACTATGGCTCACTGTCCGTTTCCTCGTCTGCTGCCGACTTAAGGCGAACTGGGCAGGACGATTATCGAGCGGATGATCGAGACTACCTCCGTGTCCTATTTTTACTCGATTGAGGTCTGCTGTGATAGCAGTTTTCTAAGCTACGCAAGATTTAGAAACAGGGCAGTGGGAAGCTGCTGCTTTGATGGGTTATCAGCCGAAAAAAATTGACCACTTTGAGGGAATACGACCGAATAACCAATCTAAGTGGTAACTCGTCGCGTAATACGTCTGCGCGAGAGCTGACCGGATGAAGCCTCCCGCATCCGCACCCGGTCATTTTATCGTTACGGAATTTTATTAGATGAGTCATCGACCCAAATATGGTTTGGTTAGCAGATTTCTGCTTACGTTTTCGGTCATCGCCGTGATGGTTGGCGGTGTCTGGAACGGGAGTTTTGCGGAAGAATTGACGTCCGGAACCAGTTCCCGACAGGCAAAACAACAGGCTTTGCAATCGATTCCTTTTCAGCAGTTAAATCAACAAACGCAAATCAAGATTCGGGACGTCCTGCAAAAGCCGAGTATCTATCGCCGTTTACCGGTGACCATGATCGATATTGATCCCGACTATTTTGTCTTCCTGGCCCGCCATCCAGAGGTCGTTGTCAATATCTGGAAGATTATGGGCGTCACCAGAATGACCACGACTCGAACCGGTCCGTTTACCGTTTCGACGAATGATGGTGTGGGTACGGTCAGCAATGTTGAACTGGTGTACGGAACCAACAACCAACATATTTTCTACGGCGAAGGGACCTACGAGGGGCCGGTGCTGAAACGAAAACTCCGCGGTGAATGTGTAATGGTGTTGAATACCAACTATCAGAAATCTGCTACGGGAAAACCAACTGCAACCAGCCAGTTAGACGTGTTTTTGAAGGTTGAAAACGCCACGGCAGGACTGATTGCCAAAACGCTCACTCCGATTGTCGGTACCACCGCAGATCATAACTTTGTGGAATCACTTAACTTTCTGCAGCGGCTGAACGAAACGACAGTCAAAAATGGCGTTGGCGTGCAACGAATGGCCAATCGGTTGACAGACATCAATAACGAAACCCGACAAAAATTTGTTGGTGTTGTCGGACTTGTTTCCAACCGTTCAGGTGGCAAGCCTTATTCGCGAAACGCGACCCCTGCTCGTTCGAGCTACGAAATCCCTGCGTATCCACCGAGTAGCTATCCGAGTCAGAGTTCAAGCCAACCGTTAAACACGGCGCCGGTTACGGTGTCGTTTGGACGAGGCGAGTACAATTATGGTCAACCTAACGGAACGCAGAATTATGGGGCGGCCCAGGCGGGCTATATGGCCCAACCGCAGCAACCCGCATATTCTTTTCCGCCTCGGGAAAACAATGCGAGCCAGGGACATCAACAGAGCTATCCGGTTAATGGAATGTACTATCAGCAACCACAAAAAGTAAATCGATCCAACAACAGGGCGATGCCAGGATTTTCAAACAACCGAATCAGGACGATTCAAGCGGTGCCGACATACCAGGCGCCCGTCTATCCAGCCCAGAACTACTACCAACGTTGAACGCGCCATCAATGACCGTGGCTTTTGGCCAAGGCTTCTTCTGCTTTTTGAATGTAGATCGGATCTCGCGTTCCTTCAAAAGCACGTTGATAAGTCACGCTCAGTGCAGCCATGTTGAACGGATCGTTCGGCTCAAGCTCGACCGCTTTTTCGGCGTGCTCGCAGGATTTTGCGTAGTCTTCTGTTTTGTGATACAGCACCGAAAGGGCCAAATGAGCGCGGGCGAAACTCGGATCGATGTTCAAAGCTTCCTGTAGCTTGGCGATTGCCTCCGGATATTTGCCTTCGACTTTCAATTGATCCGATGCTTGTTCAAGTGCTAATACTTGTTCGTTCATCCGTCTCTTTCGTGTCTGATTATTTCATAAGAAGCCAAGCCCATTATTCAATGGCCTGGCGAAGAGAGCAACGGTTAATCTAACGAGGTAACAGAGTCGTCTCCAGACTCGCAAAACAGGAATTGGAACTGTCTTGAACCGCCGGACCAACCGTGTTTATTGTTTGCCGTTACTTTCGATCGCCGCTTGAGCTGCAGCCAGTCGGGCGATTGGAACTCGGTAAGGCGAACAGCTCACAT
>CAMYNE010000006.1 GCA_947259675.1 uncultured Pirellulaceae bacterium | reverse complement strand
GATCCCGTTTTTAACGGGACACGGGGCCTGGGTTTTTGACGATAGTGGTCAACCTGTTCCAGCCTTGGATACGCCGGAATGTGTGGCCGCGCTTGAATTTGTGTTGGCTCTACAGAATGAGCATAAGGTCCTGCCTGCGAACTGCGACTATGAAACGGCTGATGCGATTTTCAAAGATGGCGCAGCTGCGATGATCATTAACGGCGACTGGAGTTGGGGCGATTACCTGTCCAATGAACAAATTGAAGCCGCGATTGCGCCCTTGCCAATCGTTTCGGAAACTGGACTTCCGTTGGGACCCATGGTAGCGACCAAAGGCTATTCACTTAACGTTAATGTAAAAGCTGGAGTCGCTGACGATGCGATGGATTTCGTGAAATACATGACTTCCGAACCGACGCAGCGTGAATTCATGTCGCGAATCAAAACGCTGCCGTCCAGGAAGAGTCTGCTTGACGATCCACTGCTGACCAGCGATCCCACGCTGGTCGCGTCTGCCGAGCAAATGAAAAACGGTCGCACGATGCCGGTCGTGCCGGAACTTCGGGCAATCTGGGATTCGATGCGACCCCACTACCAGGCGCTGCTCGCCAACAATATCTCGGCCGAGGACGCCGCCAAACAAATGCAAGTCGACGCCGTGGCAACCATCAAACGCATGAATCAGACGATTCAGCCAGGTCCATCCAGTTGGATTTTGAAGGTGATCGCGGCGGTTTTGACGATCGGTGTGCTTTGGTGGCAACGGTCGGTCTGGACGCGGCTGGCGGGTGACTGGAAGAAAAACCGCTTGGCATACTTGCTGATTGGGCCGGCGATTTTGGTGATTCTGCTGACGATTGTCTACCCCTTCGTTTACAACATTGTGCTTTCGTTTTCGAATATGTCCTTGCGGAATTTTCAGGAATGGCAGATTACGGGCGTCCAGAACTACACGCAAGTGTTTCAGGAAAAGAAGTTTTATGTTGTCTTGTTGAAAACGTTGATTTGGACCGGCGTGTGCGTGTTCTTTCATGTTGCGATTGGTTTGATGTTAGCCGTGGCTCTCAACGGACCTGTGCACGGCAAGTCGATTTATCGCGTGTTTTTGATTTTGCCTTGGGCAATTCCGGCGTACATCACTGCGCTCACTTGGCGCGGGATGTTCGACTACGAATACGGAGCATTCAATCTAATTGCAAATCAGTATTTTGGATTACCGGTCGTTAACTGGCTGGGTGATCCGACCAATGCATTTATCGCCTGTATCGTGACAAACGTGTGGTTGGGATTCCCGTTTATGATGGTGATCTCACTGGGCGGTATGCAAGGAATTCCAGGTGAGCTTTATGAGGCGGCTCGGATCGATCGCGTGCCTCGCTGGAAACAATTCTGGCACATCACGTTGCCCATGTTGAAGCCCGTTTTGATTCCGGCTACGACATTGGGCGCGATTTGGACCTTTAACAACCTGAATGTAATTTGGCTGGTGTCGAACACTGGCGAACCATCGGACCAGACTCACATCCTGGTTTCGTATGTCTACAAAGCGGTGTTTAACTCTTACCGATATGGGTACGGCGCCGCGCTGTCGATGGTGATCTTCTTCCTGCTGTTGGCGTTTTCAATGCTGTTCCTGTGGCGAACCAAAGCAACGGAGGCAGTGGCATGAGAGGTGTCAAAGAATCCCGCTTGATCACACTGGGGCGTCACGCGTTGTTGTTATTGTTCGTTTTGATTTCGGTTTATCCCGCCCTCAATGTTCTGTCGATTTCACTTCGACCGGGCAACAAACTTCGCAGTACGGAACTTTCGATTATTCCGGAAAACTGGACATTGGATTCGTATGTTCAATTGTTTACGGAACAGCCGTTTTTGCAATGGCTGGGCAATTCACTGCTGGTATCGTTGGCGGTTACACTTCTGGGTGTGGGCTTGGCCTCCGTTGGAGGATATGCGCTCAGTCGTTACAAATTCGTTGGACGACAGACCAGCATGTTGGCGATTCTGACCACCCAGATGTTTCCAGCCACGATGTTGCTGCTGCCGATTTATGTGATGATCGCGCGGTTGCACCTGGTAAACACTTTTTTGGGTCTGCTGATATTTTACACGGCGACCGCGTTACCGTTTTGCCTGTGGCAGATGAAAGGGTTCTACGACACGATTCCATTTTCGCTGGAAGAAGCAGCTCGAATGGATGGTTGCAGTCGCTGGAAAACGTTTTTGAAAGTCACGTTACCGTTGGCGGTACCGGGTCTGGTGATCACGGCTTTGTTCAGTTTCATGACCGCCTGGTCCGAGTACATTGTTGCGGCGGTGGTTTTAGAGGACAGAGAGATGTTTACACTGCCACTGGGTCTGAAGAGTTTTCAAGCAACGATGTCGACGCAATGGGGACTTTACGCAGCCGCTTCCATGCTGGTTAGCATACCGGTCGTGGTCGTGTTTATGTTGCTCAGCCGTTATCTCGTTTCCGGACTTACTGTCGGCGGCGTTAAGGAATAGTTGGAGAAACAATGGCGGAGATTCGCCTGAACAACCTGGTCAAACGATACGAAAATGGCTTTCAAGCGGTTAAGGATGCCAATTTGGAGATCGCCGATGGTGAGTTTCTGGTTTTGGTCGGCCCGTCAGGCTGCGGAAAGTCAACAATGCTGCGAATGATTGCCGGGCTTGAAGAAGTGACCTCCGGAGATGTGTTTGTCGGCGATCGCCGCGTCAACAATCTGGAACCAGGTGATCGCGATATCGCAATGGTTTTTCAAAACTATGCACTTTATCCGCACATGACGGTTCGGCAGAACATGTCATTCGGATTGCGAATGCGAAAAACTCCCAAAGCCGAAATTGAAAAACGAGTTGCCGACGCGGTTCAAATTCTCTCAATTGAATCTCTGCTCGATCGGCGTCCAAAGGAGCTCTCCGGCGGGCAACGACAACGGGTCGCAGTCGGGCGCGCGATTGTACGGCAGCCCAAGGCGTTCCTTTTTGACGAACCGCTTTCTAACCTCGACGCAAAACTTCGAGTGCAAATGCGAACCGAGTTGGCTCGATTGCATCAGCGACTGAAAACCACGACCGTCTACGTCACTCATGATCAAGTCGAAGCGATGACACTGGGTGATAGGATTGTCGTGATGAAAGACGGTATCATTCAGCAAGTCGATTCTCCCTTGAACATTTATCGTCGTCCCGTCAACCGATTCGTGGCGGGTTTTATCGGAAGCCCGGCGATGAATTTCCTGGAAGGCGAAATCGCCGATGGGATCTTCAAATCCGGAGAGGTTGCATATCCGTTGAATCAGAATGGGTTGAGTGGGCCGGCAATTCTGGGTTTTCGCCCCGAAGATCTTACGACCGATCCTTCGCAACCGAAAATTCTTGATGCCGAACTTGAAGTCGTTGAGCAAATGGGGCACGAGACAATCGTTTACTTTCAACTTGCCGCGCAACCGATGGTGGCTCGCTTGGAGGGCAATTCAGGCTCTTCTCCGGGCGACCGGTTGGCATTGGGTCTGCCGCAAGGAACTTGGCACCTCTTCGAATCAACCGGTGATCAGAAGCGAATGAGCGACTAGAACTTAGGCCACTTCGTTTAACCGCGTGCCCAACGGGCCGCGTTTTGCTGGCCCCGCGCATTTACGCACTTCCCGCCGGTGTGAACGACTATGCATAACGGCACGCGCTCTCAAATGCCGGAGAGAGGATTTGAACCTCCACGCCCTTGCGGGCACATGAACCTGAATCATGCGCGTCTGCCAATTCCGCCACTCCGGCTTGAGCCTTCTTTATACGCGAGTCTCTATCGCCAATTCAAGACACCAATCACAAAAACGCGAAGAACGAGTTGTTCAGAGGCTTTGGAGAAACTCACCCAATGTCGTTTTGTAAGATTCGCTGGGTGGCGTCGTATGGCCTCCATCGACTTTGACAAATTGGACGTAGCTCGCTGAATTGGCCGACTGAGCCAGTCGAAGCCCGTGGGAAAATGGGATTGCTTTGTCTTTTGCTCCATGGCTGATGAAGACGGGTCCCGAGTACTGACCAATTTTTCCGCCCGAGTCATAACGAGCGAGAAAACGTCGGCCCTTGAGCAGGTTGCGAGTGTGATAACGCAAAACTTCCGGAAATGAGGTAAACCCGGATTCCACAATCAAGGCCTTGGCGCCTTCTCGTGAGGCCAGGTCAATTGCGACGGCTGCACCAAGCGAGTTCCCCATCAAGATTACATCTGAGGGAGCGATCCTTTCGCGCTGCGCCAACCATTTCTGAGCCGCCGTTACGTCCCGGTAAAGGCCCCACTCTGTCGGGTGTCCCTCGCTTTTTCCGAATCCGCGATAATCGAAAACCATCACCGCAACTTGATGCTGACGAACGAACTCAAACAGCCTCGATTTGAAGCTGCTTACATTGCCACTGCGACCGTGAGCAAACAAAACGATATGCTCATATTTGGAGTTGGCGGGTCGAACGTACCATCCGTGAAGTCTTGTTCCGTCAAGGCTATCAAACCATGCATCTTCAAGAATCAGGCCGTCTAATTCCGACTGGAAGGGTTGGTTCCAATTGCGGGGGAACTGCTCAGCATTGTAAAGGATCTTTTGCTCAACCAATCCGCAACCAGTTGCAAAAAGCGACAACACCGCAAGAAGTATGAACTTGCGCGTAGAATGACCGGGAAAGATTGCGCGGTTCATGAATTCGCTGCCGCCGTTTCAATATCAACCAAGGTTATTTTCTATATCGGATTTTCCGAAAAGACACGCTAAATTTGCGTTCGTTCATTGGCCGACTGCGAATACCGGAGTAAACAACAAAGGCGGCAAACCTTATCAGGAGAAAATGAATGTCTGTCTGTGAAGTTGGCGAGTCCCATCGCTCAATTCCTTTCCGTGGATGTTCAATGCATTCTCGGTCGGCTATTTTTAAGACGTGCGAACAATTTGTTGAGCCAACGGTCTTTTGTTTTTGTAAAGCACTTTTTCTGATCAACCGATGACACCTCGCGAATTCGCTTACGAGATTACTCTCAAACTTCAGAAGGCCGGCCACCAGGCTTTGTGGGCGGGAGGCTGCGTGCGCGATCAGTTACTGGGCAAGTCGCCAAAAGATTACGACGTGGCTACCAGTGCGACGCCGGAACAAGTTCAAGACCTTTTTGGTCACAAACGAACACTTGCAATTGGTGCTTCATTCGGCGTTATCACTGTCCTGGGACCAAAAATCGCCGGTCAAATCGAAGTTGCCACGTTTCGGCGGGATGCAGGTTATTCGGATGGCCGCCGGCCAGATGCTGTCGAATTCACGGACGCACGCGAAGATGCGATTCGCCGGGACTTTACCATCAACGGCATGTTCTTTGATCCTGTAACGGAAAAAGTCCACGATTACGTCGGTGGTGTTTCAGATTTGGAAAAGAAAATCATTCGGGCGATCGGTGATCCCAACGCGCGCATCGACGAAGATAAACTTCGTATGTTACGGGCTGTTCGATTTGCCGCAACTTACGGATTTGAAATTGAACGGAAGACGCTGGCCGCGATTCAACAACACGCTGGCGAAATCATAATCGTTAGCGGCGAGCGGATCGGAGCCGAAATACGACGGATGCTGGCACATCCCAATCGTGCCGTGGCGGCAGGTTTGCTGCGAGAATCAAACTTGCTGGAGCAGGTTCTTGAGGACAGTGAAACACTTTTTGCCTTGGAAGATTCGTGGCAGGAAATGTTACGTGGAATGAAGCAACTGCCACGAAACGAATTTATCAGCGCAGCGTCAGTATTTCTGGCGAAATGGTTGGAGAGTCATTCCGTTGACGAAGTAGCCCGGCAATGGAAATTTTCAAATGACGAAAAGAAATCGATTGAGTGGATCCACGCCCACGACAACCAAATTGCAAACGCCGACAAGATGTTGTGGTCCGAGATTCAACCTTTGCTGATTCATTCAGACGCTGAACGCGCGGTTGATGTTTGTGAGACGAAATTGCGAGCACGTGAGCCGGCCGGTGACCTTGCCGGCGTAAAATTCTGTCGAGTTCGATTAGGCTGGCCGCAGGAGCAACTTGATCCCGCTCCCTTGCTGGACGGAAACAAGTTGAAACAACTGAATCTCGACGGGGGGCCGGTATATGGGCAAATCCTGCGAACTGTTCGTGCTGAACAACTTGACGGAAAGATCAAAACCGCTGAACAGGCGGCCGCCCTTGCCCGTGAAATCGCAGGTGATTAGAAGCGAATGCGAGACGCGAGACGCGAGTGGCGAGTGACGAGAGGTCCTCTTCGCCATTCTGCATTCTTGTTCTGCGATCTACATTCAATTTTTTGAAAAAAAGTGTTGACACGGGGGCGACGCCATTATACTTTGTAATGCAAAGTAATTGAGGGCCGGAATGCAGCTTCGGGAAGCACTAAACGATATCGCCGAGATTCGGGCGCAAATTGAGCGGACGGAAACGTTTCGTGGCTTGCGTTCGCTCGCCGTTAGTGCTTCCAGTTTGCTGGTTTTTTGCGGTGCGATTGCCAGTCATTACCTGCAAGATCAACAAAATTCGGTGGTTGTTTTTGTCGGCATCTGGACAACGGTGGCGATACTTGGTCTGGTCGGTGCAGTTGCCGAAATGTGGTTTCGCGCCAACAGATCAACGAGTCAAACTGCCAGGCGATTCGTTTGGCAAGCTCACCGAGCGATGGCGATTCAACTAGCGCCCAGCCTGATTGTCGGTGCGGTGTTGACGGGCGTGTTTGTTGCACGGCCCGAGATGAGTTGGGTTCTGCCGGGCATGTGGGCGATGGTTTACAGTTTAGGGCTGATCAGTTGCCGCCAGCATCTACCGCAAGCGGCCTTGTGGGCCGCAAGCTATTTCCTGGTGGCTGGCGCCGCGTGCCTGATTTGGGCCATCGATTTGACAGAATTGAATTCTCGACTGGCAATCTGGCAAATGGTAGTCGTGTTCGGCATCGGGCAGCTCTTGCTCGCTTTTTTGATCTACTGGAAGTTGGAAAGATTTGATGGTGAAACGGAAAACTAACCCGAAATCGAACGACGTTTCTCCGAAGTACGCCTTTGAAGGACTTGATCGTGTCTTTCACGAAAAAGCCCGACTGGGAATATTGACGTCACTGGTCGCAAGTTCGCGCGAACTGAACTTCAACGAGCTGAAGGAATTGTGTGGCTTGACCGATGGCAACTTGAACCGTCATTTGAAAGTTCTTGCCGAAGCAGGTGTCGTCGCGGTGTGCAAGACGGGACAAGGGCGGAATACCAATAGTGAATATCGCCTGACCGCAGCCGGACGGCGGGCGTTCCTGAAATACATTTCTGAATTAGAAAACGTTGTTCGAAGAGCCCAAACGGTCGAGGAATCAAATACGACTCGACGCAAACAGCGACGAGGCAACGACGGGCTTTCGTTCGCGGCGGACTAGTTGTTTTTTTGGACTTATACTCTGCAATGCAAAGTTAAAATCAGGTTGGTTTAATGTATCAGTGGATTTGTGAGCTCGATCGAATTTTGCGTGGCGAGGCGACCAAGCCGGTCGATATTCGTCAGGCCGATATTCGCATCCCAACTCTGGGGATCTCGTTTGTTGTCATGACGCTGGCCGTGATTTACGGACTGTGTATGGGGGCGTTTGCCCTGATCCGTGGACTCGAGGGAGGGTCCGTAAGCGATGGTTATCTGCAGACGTTAGCGACGATGTGCAAAGTTCCCTTGTTGTTTGCGCTGACACTTGTGATTACTCTCCCTTCGCTGTACGTGTTCAATGCCTTGGTCGGTTCTCAGCTGAAGTTTCTTCCGGTTTTGAGGCTGTTGATTGCTTCACTGGCGGTGAATTTGTCGGTCCTTGCATCGCTTGGACCGATTGTCGCCTTTTTCTCTTTCAGTACACCAAACTATGGTTTCATCGTGTTGTTGAATGTGACCGTGTTCACGATTGCAGGAAGTTTGGGGCTGGCGTTTCTGGTGCAGACGTTGAAACGACTCACGGCTGCACATCGAGGTGGACTACCCACCGTTTCCAAACCAGCCCCGGTAGCGCCTGGGCAGGCGAGCCATGAGGCATTTGATATGGCTCATCCGGCTCCCCACCCGGGCGCGGAGATTCCGGGTCCGTTGGAAGAAGTCGAGGGAATCGTGATTGGCCGCCATATCTGGAAAGTGTTTTCTGTTTGGATCTTTGTGTTTGGACTCGTCGGTGCCCAGATGGGTTGGGTACTTCGTCCTTTCATCGGTAGCCCTGACATGCCGTTTACCTGGTTTCGGGAACGCCATTCCAACTTTTTCCAGGCGGTGTTCAAGCAGATCGTCAATCTTCTGTTTGGCTAGTCGCTAGTGTCACCATGAATCATAAACCCCAATATTCGATCTACGACGTTTTGATATTTGTAATAGTCGTCGTTTTAATTTCTTGCGGCTATGTGATGGTTACATCCAGTCTGGAAGCCAGTGCGAATGACCAACGGCGAGCTGAAATGGGGAGCTCGAATTCGGGCGAACCGATCTCAAGCAACCTGCGTCCCAGCATGGTGCGAACTATGAAGCGATGGGCAAACTCCAGGTATCCGAACGCGCGGAAGCGCGTCAAGCGCAGGTTCATTAATCTCAAACGCTCGTTCGTGGATGACACATGGACTGGATCTACCTATTGAGCGCTCCGCTACGAACGGTCGACGCGATCCTGCGCCACCAACCATCCGGCGCACGTCAGTCAAGACTGTCGTGGATGGTGGTTCTGGGCGCGGTGGTGTTCTGTGGGCTTGTTTATGGAACCGTGATGGGGAGTCATGCCTGGGTCGTGGGCAAACGGTCGCTGAACGAACAAGGGTTGCAGATGTTTTACTCGGCGATCAAAGTGCCTTTGTTGCTGGGTGTAACAACAAGTGTGGCGTTGCCGAGTTTTTTTGTTTTCAATACGATACTTGGCCTCCGCGATGACTTCGGAGTCGTCATGCGATCAATCTTGTCCGTGCAAGCCGGTCTAACCATCATTCTTGCATCCTTGGCGCCGATTACGTTTTTCCTTTACGTGTCATCACCCGCGACACAAGCCGCCTATCAATCCGCGATTCTGTTCAATGCGTTGATGTTCGGCACGGCAAGTGTTTCTGCACAGTTGCTATTGCGAGTCTATTATCGGCCATTGATCGTCAAAAACCCATTGCATCGCCGAATGCTGTGGGTGTGGATTGGTGTGTACGCATTTGTGGGGATCCAATGCGGCTGGATATTACGTCCTTTTATTGGCAATCATCACCTTGAAATCGCGTTCTTTCGCAAAGACAAGTTCGGTAACGCGTACGTAAAAGTATGGGAGCTGGTTTGTGATGTTTTCCTCAAGTTGTTTTGAAGTCTTGGTCTAGGCGCTATCCCGCAATTAGGGAGGTTCCGGTCTGAAGCGTTGATGGCAGCGTTATCCCAGCCCGGCGATAACACGTACAAATTCGAACTCAAGTTGAATCACGCCGATGTTTCGAGGATACTTAGGAAGCTAATTCTTTTTCACAGGTAATAGAATGCATCAAAGACTCTTTCTGTTGTTGGCGGTTACTGCCGGTTTTTTCATTTCCAATTGTCACGAGTCTTTCGCGGACGACTGGCCCCGGTGGATGGGGGCAAACATGGATGCGATCGTCAAAGAGACGGGGCTGGTCGACAATTTTCCCGATACCGGGCCACACGTTGTTTGGCGTCAACCCATCGGAGGCGGGTATGCCGGGCCATCGGTGGTTGGTAATCGAGTGTTCATCATGGATCGCACCGCCGACAACGGGGATGGTGGAAAAGTCGAGAACGATTTTCGCAAGGCGGGCGAGATTGCCGGTGGTGAACGAATTCAATGCCTGGACGTTGAGACGGGTAAACAACTTTGGCAACACACCTACGATTGTCCCTACAAAATTGCGTATCCAACGGGCCCCCGCACCACTCCCGCAGTCGATGGTGAATATGTGTTTACACTTGGCGCAATGGGGCATTTAATTTGTTTAAAATCGGCATCGGGAGAAGTGATTTGGGAAAAGAAGCTGACCGAAGAATATGAAACCAAGCCGCCGCTTTGGGGCTATTCATCGCATCCACTTGTTGACGGAGATAACTTGATCGTTCCTGCCGGGGGCGAAGGGTCAGGGGTCGTTGCTTTTGACAAAAGAACTGGCGAAGAAGTTTGGAAAGCAGTGACGACGCTCGACATTGCTTATGCTCCCTTGGTCATTTACGAAAAAGAAGTCGACGGCAACAACCAACGACAACTGATTTTCTGGCACGCTGACGGAATTACCTCACTCGATCCAAAAAATGGCGAAGAATTCTGGACCGTTGAATTTCCAAAAGAAAGAAATCAATCGCAAACCTCGATCGCGACTCCTCGAATCGTTGGCAATCGGCTTCTTATCAGTGAATTTTACAAAGGCTCGTTGCTACTCGAAATCGGTTCAAACCCGCCTTCGGTCACAGAAATCTGGCGCAGTTTCGAAGAGGATCCTCGCAGCGAACAAAGCCTTAACTGCATGATGGCGACACCCATCGTCAAAGATGGATACGCTTACGGTGTCGCTTACGACGGGAAGGGGAGGGGGATCGTACGCTGTGTGGAACTGGACACGGGTGCGATGAAATGGACGCGAGCGGACTGGATGTCCGAAGAGCCGTTGTTGTTTTCATCCGCGTTTTTCATTCAAAACGAAGACAAGTTTTTCGTGTTTAACGACATCGGCGAACTGATGATCGCCAAGATGAATCCGGAGGGGTTTGAGATTCTGGATCGGGCGAAACTTCTCGAACCGACAACACCTGCTCGGGGCCGTCAAGTCGTTTGGTCGCACCCGGCGGTCGCTAACGGTCAAATTTACTTGCGAAATGACTCGGAGATCATTCGAGTCAATTTAAAGAAATAGCTCGGAAACGATTGATGGCTCTATCGTTTAAATGCAAACAGTGTGGTCACAAGTATCACAACGTATCGTCTGAGTTGTTGGGGCGAAAGATACGATGTGAATGCGGCCAAACCCAAAGACTATTGTCCAGAGAGCAAAAAGAACGTCGCGACAAAAAAAAGAAACGCAGGAAAAAGCCAGCTGACTTAGAACCTGTTAAATATCCCGGGAATTCTGGTCACGACGAAGAAGTCTACGATGTTGCCAGTCAAGCCATCGTGCTCAGCAGTCAATTGGATGACGGAAATAAAAAATCGGATGATCCAGGTTCCCGTCCAGCCGCCAGCCATCTTGAAACTGAATTGAGGCATGAAGCCGATTGGCCGAGTGACGCCAAGGAGACGGCCAGTACGTTACCAACGCTGCGGCCAGGGTATTTTAAGAAGAAGTCCTACAAACCGTCGGCTGCATACGTACCGGACACGAAGTCCTTGAACATCATTGGCATCGCCTCCGGGGCAGGTTCAACCGTACTAGGCTTGACTGCCTGTGTTGTTTCGACACGCATGTTGCTTGCCGGAAATACCGGTAGTTCATTTATGGATCCAATAACTCGCTTGAAGATTACTTTGTGTTCGGACGCAGGCATTCGGGTGGCGGCGTTCTTCATCTTTGTTGCTGCGGCCGCGCTGGTCATTGGTGGCGTCAGTCAGTTGGCGAGTGCGTTTATTAAAGAAAAGGACATCGTCCCAAAGCCACTTTGGCCAGATCGCCTGGTCGCATTTGGAGGGCTGTTTTTTATTCTCGTTGTCTGCTTGGATCTGTTTATCGTCAATCAGATCAAACATACCAAACTTCGATTGCGGCAGGCCAATCTGGTCCAAACAATGAAAAGCGCCGAAGCACGAGGTAACCCCCTGGGCGTAGATTTTGCGACCGCTCAACAGGACGAATTCGACGAGACGAAAGCCGCCGCGAACCGGGGCGTGCATACGCTCTTCTTCAAGTCGATCCCGTTGTGTCTGGTCGCCGGCATTATTGCGGTCCTGTCCCTGATTCGAGACCGAAATACTCGTCGTCGCTGCCGGTTTTGAAACAGCCTCAAAGCTTCGAATAACGACCCCGAGTCGCTAGGGGTTTTTCATTCGCGGATACCTGGAGCCCTGATGATCTTGGCAAGTTCTCCGTACCCCATCCAGGACAGTTTGCACTGCATACAGCTGTCGATAACAACCGTGCCAGGGCCATGGTATGGATGCGTGTCCATGCGTTCCAGGCAAGCGGGGCATTTAATTGTTACGCCTAACTCAGATCGATTGATGAGGATGGGCCGGTCATCGGGACCCTGAAAAGCAGCCCGAAGAGCAGAGATCATTGATCCCAGGGTTAGCGAATCGATCACGTAACCGCGGCAGTTGCTGCAAAAACAGACTTCCGAACCGCGGAGCTCACCAATTTCAAGATTTGAATCGGGACAAACTGGGCAAAGAAAATCTGTCTTTCTGCCGCTGCGTACGATTCCGTCGCTGGAATTCTGGAGGTCGGTTGGAAACTCAAAGGTGTTGCACGCGGCACAGTGATAGTGATCCATGCCGTAAACAAGACTCATTTCGGAGCTGCATTTTTGGCATTTCATGATAACTCCTGAAAAATCAGACTTTGACACCGTGAAAGTCGGTGATGACTTTCCACGTTTCTTCAGGTGTTTCCGTGTATTGGAACAAGTCGAGATGCTCGTCATTAATAACGCCTTCATCCGCGAGGAACTGGAAGTCAATAATGGTGTCCCAGTATTCTTTGGAATAGAGAATGATTGGAATACTCTGCATTCGGCCCGTTTGTCGGAGTGTGAGTGTCGTAAAAAGTTCGTCCAAGGTGCCAAAACCGCCTGGAAAACAGACCAATGCCTTGGCACGCAACAAGAAATGCATTTTACGAATCGCAAAATAGTTGAATTGAAAACAAAACCCCGGTGTGATGTACGCGTTTGGTGTCTGTTCGAAAGGCAAAATAATATTCAGCGCCATCGATTTTCCGCCGGCTTCGTAGGCACCCCGATTTGCGGCCTCCATGATTCCGGGACCACCGCCAGTTTTGACGATGAATTCACCGTCGCGAAATTGCTTGTTGTAGGTCGTCACGATATGCGCGAACTGGCGACATTCCTCGTAGTAACGTGATTTGTGAAATATCCTCTCGGCGCGAACCAACAGGCGTTGTGCTTTTGGGTCATCTGGATCCTTAGCAACCTCGGTCTTGGCATCCTCAACCATTTTTTCGGCTTCTTCTTTTGGCGCGACTTGCGTGCCGCCAAATACGACAACGGTCGATCTAATACCCGCCTCGTCCAGCAGGATCTCCGGCTTCATCAATTCCAGCTCAAGTCGCAGAGGACGCAATTCTGCGCTTTGGATGAAGTCTTGATCCAGATATGCCAACTTATAACTGGGGTGGTTAATGATATCTTCTAGTCTTTGGTCCAAATCTTGTCGGCTCACGACGTATCCTTTGTTGTTCCGCACTCGCGCGGCTAAACGGTCAAAAACTCAAGTCCATGATTGTTTCGCGAATCTGGGTAGATGGCAATCCCAAGTTGGCAGTTGGCATCAGTGGGCAGTTGACAGTAGGCAGTACCCAGTACTAAAGAAACTTTGCGAGCGGTCCACCGCGTGTCGCCAGCGCATCGATCTTCTTGTTGACTTCAGGGTCCTCGATCAAGGGCGGTGCATGATGCGCCTTAACCCGAGCGTCAATGACAAGACTGCCGCGACAGCCCCAATGCTTGTTGACTAACGACGACTCGATTCCATAAATATCCGTTGCCGGATTACTTCGCGTAAAAACGGCCCACAAAAAATTGTTTAGAGTCTTCGCGCAAAACTCTGGATCATCCACAACAACAATCAGCGGGAATCGATTGATCGAATCGTCACTCGAAAATTGACTGGCGAAGTTACGAACCGAAATCGGGTTGGCCTCCCAGTTTGGACCTTGGATCGCCAAAACGCCAGGCAAGCAAACGGCCGGGTTTCCGTAGCCATCTGCCCAGTTTTTATCACTCTTGAATTCATTCGGCAATTCCCTTCGGGGAGGTCCGGCTGCAGCAACAGCCACCTTGGAGCCCTCATTAAATCCGCCGCCGGAATAGTCAAGCGTATCAATCGTCGTACGCGTCTGAAAATGCAAATCGCGAGTCCATTCGACTCGTTCAAGCATTCGTACAAAAAATGTTTCGATGTCGTTGATGTTCAGGTTTTTGACTGATCCTTCATCGATAATCCACAGGTACTTTGCCAGCGACATCTGGCCTTGTCCCAAAATCGCGTTGGCTTGGGTGAGAATCTCTTGTGGCTGCGTTGTCGGTTTGTAGGGCACGTATCGCTCACTGCCAATTGCGAGCAAAAGCGGGTGCACTCCTGCCGCGTCGACAGCATTGACCGCACGAACACCAGGCAAGACCGTGGGGATGACAGGTCCTGTCAATTCATGTATCAATTCTCCAAAGACCGTGTCTTCTTGGGGCGGGCGACCGACAACGGTGAATGGCCAGATTGCACCGTCGCGGTGAAAGACCCTGTCAACGTTGAGAACAGGGAACTTGTGGGCCAGACTGTAATACCCTAAATGGTCGCCGAACGGGCCTTCCAGTTTTTGTTCGTCAGGATCAACCGTACCTGTAATGCAAAAATCTGCGTCGGCGTAGATCGAACTCTGCGTGGCACTTCCTGAACGGATCATTGGAATCCGATGTCCTGCCAACGCGCCCGCAAATCCCAGTTCGGTCATCCCTTCCGGGAGTGGCATCACAGCGGCGAGTGTCATGGCTGGATTACCACCGACAAAAATGCTGACCCGAAAAGGATTACCCGCATCGATTGCAGCTCGATGATGCACCCCAATGCCTCGATGAATTTGATAGTGAAGTCCAATTTGTTGATCGGGCACATAATCATTACCGGATAGCTGGACACGGTACATGCCCAAGTTGGATTTGTTGATGCCTGGCGAAGTGACGTCTTCGGAGTAAACTTGAGGCAGCGTTATGAAGGCACCTCCATCATCTGGCCAGCACTTCAACTGGGGCAGCTTTGAAATCGTTGTCTGTGTCTGCAACACCGATCCACTGCGAACCAGCTTTGGACGCATTTGAAGTGCAACCAGCGGAGCCCGCCAATGCTGAAACGGTTTTCGCATTGCTTCGGCCGGATCGACTTTGAGCTGAATTGCCGATTTGACGTTCTCGATCGTATCTCGAAAGATAAACCGGGCTCTCTCGATCGTGCCGAAGAGATTCGAAACCATGGGGAACTGGCAACCGCGAACATTCGCGAAATAAATTGCCGGCCCATTCGATCGGTAAACTCGTCTTTGGATTTCGGCTGCTTCCAAATCTGCGTCGATTTCGTCTTCGACCCGAACCAGGTGACCCTGTTTGGCAAGGTCATCAACGCAGTTTTTCAGTGTTCGGTAACCCATGGATCAAAAAAACCGTTGGTAGAACGTGTGTTACGTGATAACCGCAAATCAACTGGGAAATGACAACTGTTTTGCAATTCCCATTCGGCTTAAAGTTCTTTTTTGAGCCTCTCCTTTGGGAGCGGTCGCCGTTTCAGCGGCGGGTGAGGGGAGTCGTTTAACTTTGAAAGCGAACGATCTCAATTGGGCGTTTCCTTTCGCTGTATAAAGACAGGTTTTGGTTGTCAGACTATCGTAATGTCGTCGCTGATCTGCTCGAATCGCCGATTGTCGAATGCCCGATTGCAAAACAACTGACATCTTGGAGAATCTGTCAATCCGATTGTAAATCGGAGAGTACTTATACGACAGTACTTTAACTACCCACCTCATTTCGGTCATTTCTTTGGCCGATCCAACAAGGAGTTCATTCATGGGTTTCATCCAGGATTTCAAAGACTTTGCTTTCAAAGGTAACCTAATCGACATGGCCGTCGGTATCATCATGGGCACGGCGGCGGCAGCAATTGTCAAATCTTTTATCGACAACATCATCTCACCTTTAATCGCAAAGGTCGCCCAAGTACCCGACATGTCTTCCCTGACCATACCGCTTGGCGAAGACACCGTTAACGAAGCCGGCGAAACGGTTCAGGCCGCGGCGATCCAGTACGGTTCGTTTATTCAAAACGTCATCGACTTCACCATTCTGGCGTT
>CAMYNE010000005.1 GCA_947259675.1 uncultured Pirellulaceae bacterium | reverse complement strand
TCGGCTTTCCCCGCTACAAACTCGGCTTTCCCCGCTACAAACTTGCCGTTAACCGATTTGATAATATCGCCAACTTCCAAACCGGCGATTGCCGCAGGGGTCCCATCTCCGACGGTCCGGATCATGCATCCGGCTTCGGTATCCTGACACTCAAGATTCCCGAGATAGCCGCCTTTGATATCCAGGTCTCGATATTTGATTCGACCTTTGCGATTTCGGGCGTTCAGTTCAACGCGCCGAATCGAAGCGCCGATGTTGTTCAAGGTTGCGAGGAAACGATAACCACTGTCGGGATCAATCGATCCAATCATCACCAGCTTTTCTTCCGATTTCACAATCGCTGGTTCGGCTTCTATTTCATCGGCCGCGACGATGTCAGTCGCGTCCTGCGTCAGTTTTGGGACTGCCTCAGCGTTTGCCGTGGTATCTTCCTCGCTGCCGTTTTCCTGGACGTCATTCTCAACATTCGCTTTTTCATCCACAGGTTGATCAACTTGCTGTGCTGCGGCTTCTGCCTGTTGTTGAGCAATGTCTGCCGGCGGCTGCGGAAAAAAATAATTCTGCAGAAAAATTGACATCATCAAAATAGCTGATGACAAAAGGATGAAGGTAAACGTGCGACCCGTATTGTTCACTTGATCATTGTCCTGATTACACTCGCCAATGCGAGTTTGAATTGCTATGTGTTGCTTTGGTTCGTTTACACGCGACCGAAAAATTGTTCTTGAGCGCGACACAATAGTAAAGTCGCGAAATTGCGAGGGTGAGGCTCCGCCAATCCTGAAATACCAAGCAAACTCGGTTCAGCGGCTTCTCACTCCCGGACAGCTTTCCCAATGCGGAAGTTATTTTTGAATCATGCCTTGTCGTTGTCTTGAAACCCGGTTGGCCAAGTAGAAATCAAATCGGTCAGGAGACATTTGAGACGACTTCGTCTTTCCACGGACCTGTGCCGCATCGTCGCGTTAGCATGCGAATTCTTATCAATAAGCTAAGTATTCTCGAAATATCGGCGAATCTTGGAAGGGGGAATTAAGATCCGCACAGATTACACGTGTTTAACAGATTTAGTGAATGGGTCGATTCCCATCCAAATCGACCTTTAAAAGCCACATTCTACGGCATTTCTACGGCGTAAAGCGAGCCATCACAGGGGCTTATCTGCCTTCGAGCAGCCGATCCCCTAAAAAATCATCGAGCTCGGCGATTTCCAGAATCTTCTCCCGCGTTACCTGAAGCGGATAATCCACGCGGCGAAACTCAACGTGTTCACCGTTCATAATGATGTAGCAACTGCGCGGATCATTGTCTCGAGGTTGGCCGACACTTCCCACGTTGACCATCGCTTTACGATCATTCAGCTCGTAGTTCATGCTGATTTCGTTCGGCGAATAAAAACGATAGGTATCCGTAAATATACCTGGAACATGCGTGTGTCCCTGAAAGCAAAATTTTTGAATGAACCCGAATATCCGCTCAATTTTTCGTTGATTGAAAACATCCTCGGGAAATACATATTCGTTCAACGGACTCCGAGGCGACCCGTGGACGAACATGTAATCATTCTCTCGGTGCGTCCGGGGAAGCTGAGCAAGGAAATCCCAGCGTGATTTGGCGTCACCATAGCTTGGATCTTCCAGCTGTCGCCGCGTCCAAAAAATGGCTCGTTCCGCTCCACTGCTGAAGCCCTCCGGATCGAATAATGCACCATTGTCATGATTACCAAGCAAACACATCGAAAAATCACGACACAGATCAATGCATTCACGCGGGTTGGGACCATACCCGATCACGTCACCCAGGCAATAGATTTCGTCCACATCCTGCTTATCGATGTCTTGGAGCACCGCTTGAAGTGCTTCCAAATTGCCATGAATGTCACTAATTACAGCGCGCTTGACCACGGTAGGATGTCCTGTTTATCCGAATGAATATTCGTCTTCGGGCGAAAGACGAATTTCGATTTACAGTCGGTTGACTAATAGAGAGCGATATCAAGAAAAAAATCGGCGAGCACAGATATTGATTGCTTATTTTAAAGGAACAGTATGGTTTATGCATTTTTAAAACAAGGGGCCATCCTGCAATCTAAACAGGATAAGCCATCTGCCATCACACTTAAAATCGACTCGGCAGGTGGAATTACCGTCCGCTTAACAGGCGATCACCCAGCATGTTATCGAGTTCAGGAACGGCGTGAATCTTGGCCCGCGTCGTTTCGATGTCATAATCAACCCGATGATAGTCCATTATCTTTGTGTCGGCGTCCAAAACAACAAAACAGGCTCTGGGATTATCGTCTCGAGGCTGGCCCACGCTGCCCACATTAATCATCGACTTTTCCGAGCCCAACTCGAAATGATGGTCGCGTTGTTCCGGAGCGATGAATGAACCAGACTCGGTAAAAACACCAGGAATGTGAGTATGTCCCTGAAAGCATAACAGTTCGAACCGGCTCATCAGGATTGTCATCTTTTCCTTTTCATAAATATGCTCTGGAAAAACATACTCGTTCGTCGGATCTCGTGGCGATCCATGAACGAAAAGGAATTCACCTTCGTCATGACGACGGGGGAGTTCGCCTAGAAAATCCCAGCGCAGATCACAACCTTCCGGATTGCCATTGTCTTTTTCGAGTTGCTCACGTGTCCAGAATATCGCCCGTAGCGCAACGGGATTAAACCCGTCGGGATCAAAGATTGCAGCCTGATCATGATTGCCCAAGATGGTCATTTGGCAATTGGCGATCACCGAGTCCAGACATTTGACCGGATCAGGGCCATAGCCGATGATGTCGCCCAGGCAAATAATCTCGTCGACGTTCAGATCACCAATCCTTGTCAACACCGAGGTCAACGCTTCGAAGTTACCATGAATGTCGCTAATCAGTGCTCGCTTCACTTAAAATTCCTGCCTTGATCGGCACCAATTTGCTAAGAAGTAACCTACGGAATTCATAATTTGACGGCGAAGAAATGGAACGGGGATTCGAAATTACAAAGTCATTGCGGAACCCGATTACGAGAACCTTACTTTGCAAGATCATATACTGTCGCTCAAATTTTGTATCTCAGTCTATTAACTGCGGTGGCACAGTGCAATCGAACTACAAATTCGTCAAAGTTGGAATTTAGGAACAAAGTTTGCGTATCTTAGCTATTGATGCATCGGCAAAAGAATTTTCAGTCGCTCTTCTGGAAAATAAAAAGCTCGTTTTTTCCGAGGCTGAAGGGTATTTCGTTGGATTGAGACCTTCAAAACGTGGCAGCGCATCGCTTCTAATCCCGGCAATTCGGCACGGATTGGAAACGGTTAACTGGCGTCCAGCGGATTTAGAACTCCTGGCAGTAACGATCGGACCCGGTTCATTCACGGGGCTGCGAGTCGGCGTTGTCACTGCGAAGTCACTTGCCTACGTCCACCAAACACCGCTGGTCGCCGTAAATACGCTTGAAGTTTTGGCTGCCCAAGCAATTCAAGGACTGAAGGGAAAACCCGATATTCACCGAGTCAACGCCGTTATCAACGCTCAGCGACAACAACTGTTTTCAGCCCGATTTTCAGCCACCGCTGACGATCTGGTTAAAAAAGTTGGCTCGACCGAAATAGTTGATCGTGATTCGTGGGTGGAAAATCTCGAAGCGGGAGAAACTGTTACTGGCAACGGGTTAAGACCGCTCGTCGAACAGCTTGGATCCGAAAGGCAGGACGTCGTTGTCGCGCCTCGAGAGTTTTGGGACGTAACTGCGGCAGCGGTCGGCCGAATTGCTCTAACCCATTTTCGAAATGGTAGACGAGACGACCCCTGGTCCCTTGTGCCGGAATACTACCGCCCCAGCGCTGCCGAAGAAAAAGCAAATCTCAATTTTGGGGATTGATTCAGGCCAATTTCACAAATGGGATGTTGGAAGCTTGCCGCGGCGTAACTAGAATCCGGTCTTTTGAATTCGCGCGTCCTTGCACAGAAGACTCCCTTGCCGAATTACGGATTCATTATCGACAACCGCCGCTGCATCGGCTGTCACGCCTGCACCGTCGCTTGTAAATCTGAACATCAGGTTCCGATTGGCGTTAATCGGACTTGGGTGAAGTATATCGAGAAAGGGACGTTTCCAAATTCAAGCCGTTTATTTTCGGTCATGCGGTGTAATCACTGCGATAACGCTCCCTGCGTGGAGATTTGTCCGGTGACGGCGCTTTATCGGCGAGATGACGGGATCGTCGATTTCAATAATCAACGCTGTATCGGATGCAAAGCCTGTATGCAGGCATGTCCGTATGATGCTCTGTATATCGATCCTGAAACGAACACTGCCGCGAAGTGTAATTACTGTGCTCACCGAGTCGATGTGGGATTGGAGCCCGCTTGCGTCAACGTCTGCCCGACCCAAGCGATTATTTCGGGAGATCTGGATGATCCCAAATCGAATATTTCACGAATCAAGAATCGCAATCAAGTAACGGCTCGAAAGGCAGAAAAAGGGACTCTCCCCGCTCTGTTTTATATCAATGGTGATTTGGATTCGCTCGACCCGTTGGCCACGCCAGTTGCAGAAGAGACGATGTGGGGAACTCAAGTCGCTGGTGTGGGACATTGGGCTGCGGATCACGAATCACATGCACTTGATCGCCTGGGAAGTCTGCTCAATCTTGGCGACTCACCCCAAATGGCGGAACGGGAATTCAAGCGGGATCGTTCTGCTGAGTTGCTCGAATCGGTTCGCCCCGAGGCCCGTCGCGCCTACGATGCGCCGCAAAAGGGCGTTCTCTGGGGCTGGCAGGTTTCTGCGTATCTATGGACAAAATCAATCTCCGCTGGGGCTTGTTTGTTGCCGATGATGGCCGAGACTTTGGGACTGGCCGATGTTCCGGTTTGGCTTGAGATCTTCGGGCTGGTTACGGCCCTGGTTTTTCTGGGATTGACCGGCATGTTGTTGATGTGGGACCTGGATCAACCGAAGCGGTTTCTCTACGTGCTGCTTCGCCCGCAGTGGAAAAGCTGGCTGGTCAAAGGCGCCTACATTATTACTGGGTTTGCTGTGCTGCTGCTGATTGAGATGTTGTTACTCGCAACTGGCTGGCAAATTCGTCTTGAGGAGGTGGTTCGAATCGGACTGTTGGCTTTCGCGACGTTGGCGGCGATCTACACGGCGTTCCTGTTCGCCCAGGCAAAAGGGCGAGATTTTTGGCAAAGTCCAGTCTTGCCAATTCACATGTTGACTCATTCGCTTACTGCAGGTGCTGCGATTTTCATGTTGCTTACACCAATCGTCGACAACGACAAATGGACTTCTTATATCGCATTGACACTGATCGTGACTCTCGTGGTTCATCTGGCTTGTGACGTTTTTGAACTTTTTTCCACGCATCCGACCGAAAACGCAACTCGCACAGCACACATTATTTCACATGGTCGCTACCGCAATCTGTTTTGGCTTGGTTCGGTATTGGTCGGCAGCGTGCTACCGCTGCTGATGACGATTTTCCTTCCGGCGGCGTTTTTGCCGATCGTTGGTTTACTGGCGCTGGCAGGCGTCTTTATCGGGCAACATATTTGGGTCCGCGCTCCACAACAAATTCCACTCAGTTAATTCCATGGCAGCAGGCAAGAAAAAAATCGGCCTTATTGAAAGCATCGCGACTCGGTTGAAACTGATTCCGGATGTTGAGCCGACAGGAAACGAGTTGCCGGTCATCCCGTCAGCAAGCGGTTTGTCGCGATACCCGACTCCGGACCAGTGGGATAGTTGGACCGAATACGATCCGGGCGAATGGCCGAACCGTGTCGAACGCGAATACATGATCGTGCCAACCACTTGCTTTAATTGCGAATCAGCTTGTGGGTTACTCGGATATATCGATAAGAAGACGGGAAAAGTACGCAAGTTTGAAGGGAATCCGTATCATCCCGGAAGTCGCGGACGAAACTGCGCTAAAGGACCTGCGACCATTAACCAGATCAACGATATCGATCGAATTCTCTTTCCGATGAAACGAGATGGCGCTCGCGGCAGCGGAAAGTGGAAACGTGTTTCCTGGGAGAAAGCCCTCGACGAGATTGCCGACCGAATGGGAACTGCGATTCGCGAAGGGCGAAACAATGAGATCGCCTATCATGTCGGACGGCCGGGACATGAAGGCTATATGGATCGCGTGTTGAACGCCTGGGGCGTCGACGGTCACAACAGCCATACCAATGTCTGCAGTTCGGCCGCACGGCTGGGCTACGTTTTGTGGCACGGCTATGATCGACCCTCGCCAGATCATGCCAACTCCCGATTTATTTTGTTGGTGAGCGCTCATCTCGAATCGGGGCACTATTTCAATCCTCATGCGCAACGAATCATGGAAGGGATTCTTTCGGGAGCCAAGCTTTGTGTTCTGGATCCGCGACTTTCGAATACCGCGAGCGTTGCCGATTACTGGATGCCGACTCAGCCAGGAAGTGAAGCGGCTTTGATTCTGGCGATGGCCAAAGTCATCATCGATGAACGACTGTTTGATCGTGACTTTCTCGAAAACTGGGTGAACTGGAAGCAATATTTGAAAGCGGTTCATCCCGATCAAGAAGTTACATTTGAGAAATTTGTCGAGGCGACGAGCCAGCGCTACGCCGAGTTCACTCCGGAATTTGCTGAATCGGAATCGGGGATTCCAGCGGCTCAAATTGTCGAAGTCGCTCGCGAAATTGGTAAAGCCGGTTCGCGTTTCGCGACACATACCTGGCGAAGTGCTTCAGCCGGCAACCTCGGCGGATGGTGCGTTGCTCGCGCACTTCAGTTTTTGAGCGTTTTGACCGGAAGTGTCGGTACCGTCGGTGGAACCTCTCCAAGCGGCTGGAACAAGTTCAAACCGACGATGCCAAACACGCCGCCGGCGCACAAGTTCTGGAATGAGCTGCATTTTCCCAACGAGTACCCACTGGCTCACTACGAAATGAGTATTTTGTTGCCTCACTTTTTAAAAGAAGGTCGCGGTAAACTGGATACCTATTTCACTCGCGTGTTCAATCCGGTTTGGAGCTATCCGGATGGGTTTTCGTGGATCGACGTGCTCAGCGACGAAGACAAAATCGGTTGCCATGTCGCGATGACACCCACCTGGAACGAAACGGCCTACTACGCGGATTTCGTGTTGCCGATGGGTCACGCCAGCGAACGTCATGACTTGAACAGCTATGAAACTCACAGCGGAAAATGGATCGCATTCCGGCAACCCATTTTACGCGAAGCAGCGCGACGTCGCGGTGAACCGGTAGAATTGACCTATCAGGCGAATCCCGGCGAAGTTTGGGAAGAAGACGAGTTTTGGATCGAACTTTCGTGGAGAATGGATCCCGATGGCTCACTCGGAATTCGTGAGCACTTTATGTCGCCCTACGAGAGTGGGCAAAAGATGACGATCGATGAGTACTATCAATTCGTGTTCGAGAACACGAAGGGTCTATCGGAAGCTGCCGCAAAAGAAGGCTTAACGGAACTCGACTATATGAGGAAGTATGGGGCCTTCGAAGTCGAGAAAACGACCTACGAAAAACACAAAGACGAACTTGACGACGAACAATTGACAGGCTCACAGGTCGATCCGGAAACCGGCATTATCACTCGCGACGAAAAGCCAATTGGAGTTCACGTGAATGGGAAGGACTTTGTCGGATTCCCAACTCCATCCAAAAAGCAGGAGTTCTATTCGCAGACGATGAGCGATTGGGGTTGGCCTGAACACGCTTTGCCAACCTATATCAAATCCCAGGTCCACAGCGACCAAATTGACGTTGAAAACGGTGGATTTGTGCTGGTGCCCACGTTTCGGTTGCCAACATTGATTCACTCCCGATCCGGCAACGCAAAATGGCTGGCCGAGATTTCCAATCGCAATCCATTGTGGATGCACCGTTCGGATGCGCAGCAAATGGGCGTCAATACGGGTGACTGCGTTCGCGTGACAACGGAGATTGGCTTCTTCGTGGATCGAATTTGGGTCGGAGAAGCCATCAAACCCGGAATCGTTGCCTGTTCCCATCATCTGGGCCGCTGGCGACGTGAACAGGATCCGGCAGCTAATCGCTGGGCGTCGAACCTGGTCGACATCACCTCCGCAAACGGAGTATGGCTGATGCGTTTAAAAGAAGATCAGGATTTCGCTTTTGAAAGCGACGATCCAGACGGCAAACGCGTTTTCTGGAAAGACGGTGGCGTGCACCAGAATTTGACGTTCCCCGTCCAGCCAGATCCGATTAGCGGGATGCAGTGTTGGCATCAAAAGGTAACAGTCACGGTTGCTCAGCCGGGTGATCGGTACGGCGATGTTCAAGTTGACACGAATAAGTCGATGGAGGTCTATCGACGTTGGCTCGCCATGACCCGTCCTGCTCCGGGGCCAAACGGATTGCGTCGGCCGTTGTGGATGAAGCGCCCTCTGCGCCCCGTCGAGGAAAAGTTTTATTTTGAATGAGAAGCGAGTGGCGAGAAGCGAGAAGCGAGAGACGAGTGGCGAGAGACGAGTGGCGAGAGATTGATGGGTATTTATGCCAACTTCGGTATTCGTTGGCAACTAATGACGGCAATAATCGAATTTTTTCTGCCAATTTCAATTCTGAGATTTCAGATGGGTGCAGCTCGCCTACCTCAGGAGACGCCCCCGCGTTTACGCGGTGGGAGCTTCACTATCAACCTAGACGCGAAAAACATTGGCACAACTCAGTTCGGCCATTCGTTGGACGCCCCCACATTTATGTGGTGGGAGCCTCACTTGTTACCGATCATCTGGCATCCCCGTCGGGTGAGAGGTGACGCTCCCGCCGCATAAATGCGGGGGCTTCTGCTATTTGCTAATGCTTGTTAAAGCTAGGTCGAAGATGTGCCTCCCGCCGCGTGAACGCGTGGGGTTCTTGCCAATTCTATAGAGGCCAGCGAGTTGCACCCATCTGAGATTTCAGATTTCAGATTTTCAAATCAGTAAACACCGACGCGGCTTAGAAACGTGCAACTCGCTTCTCGCTTCTCGCAACTCGCTTCTCAAATCCCATCTGCGTATTGGCAGATCATGAAATTCGTAGGAGTGTAAATTTCTGTTCCCGATCCAAACAACGAATACGTCGACATTTGTTTAAGCGGCGGTGAATAGATGTGCAGTGTCATCAGATCGTTACCGGCGGCTTGGAGATTGGACACTTGATGAACGTCACTGTCTTGAGAACTGCACACATGTCCGGTGCCACAGTCGGTTGATTTAACCGCTTTGATCTGACCGCAGTCGGATGTCTCAAACAGCGTTTCGGTTGCCACGCCTTGAATAATTCGCAGACCGCAAGTCGATTGTGAATGATCGTGAATCGGACTACGTTGACCACTCTTCCAACATATACAAAGCAACTCATAGTAGTCGCTCTGACAAATCAAGTTTCGCCGATAGGTATTGTCGCCGAAACAAACGTAAGGCCGCAGGTCTTCTGCAGTTACATTAAGGTTCGAAAGCAGTTGACCTAGCTGCTCAATGGGCGCTCGAGAATTGAGGGTTTCCAGGAACTCAACCAGCTCGCGGAGCGGAGTCGGAACCGATTTTTTGTTTTCAGTTAACATCTAACTATTTTCCATCACATTATCCTAAGTGTCAATTTCGTCGGTCATCCTGAAAACGGCACGAAATCAACATTCACAAGCTGTCCACTGCCAAATCGGCTGTCATTATGTCGCACTGAGCTGGGATTTGGGTTCAGAATCGGAGCAAAATCTGGTTCAGCCAAGTTGAATGCGAATAATTGGTAATCTCGACCCAAACTCAATTTGGCATGTGATTTGCTTTGAAACTGTGTTGTATCCGCAATCCGAGCAGATCTGGTTTCTGGTCGATTGAGTATGGATTTTAGTCTTTGACGGTCAAAACCAAGAATCGACAATGAACTCACGATTTCGATTTGAAGTTTCGGATGAATTGCACGGCAAGCTGCTGGTTGCGACTCCATCACTTAACGAAAACCCGTTCCAACGAACGGTTGTGTTGATTCTGCAGCATAATCAACAAGGCACCTTTGGAGTTGTTTTGAATCGACCCGCCAACGAGGAAATGAGACAAGCTTGGGAGGACGCGACCGGACAATCCCCTTATGAACGCTGCGTGGTCCAAGGTGGGCCGATCGGCGGGCCCGTCTTTGCGATTCATCAGCGCGAATCGATTGGCGAAGTTGCCATGCCCGGTGGTATTTTTGTTTCCGTAGATACCAAGTCGTTGCGGCATTTGACCGAACAAGTGGACGACCGCTATCGTATTATTTTCGGTGTCGCATCGTGGCAAGTCGGCCAGCTTCAAGACGAAATTAATCGTGGAATTTGGTATACTTTACCTGCGGACGCCGACGATATTTTTGATGACGCGACTTGGATGTGGGAAAAGGCATTGCGTCGTTATGGTGAGCAGTTAACTCGCGATGTCGTCGGCATCGATCAATTTCCGCCCGATCCGACTCGGAATTGATCTTGCTCGGCTTTCTTGAATGGCCTGATCTTATATAATCTTGTTTTCTCAAACTCGACCCAGTTGGAATAGACTATGCGAACTACAGCACTTTTTTTGGCGGGAATCGCCCTCGCCTGTTTTGCCATGACGGGCTGCGATACAGCAGGTGGAACCGGAACTGCCAGCGGAACGAAAACGGCGAGTGAAGATGGACACGACCACGGCGAAAACGGTCATGAACACGAAGAGGGTGGGCATGCTCACGGGCCCAATGGCGGTCATCCTTTCAAGTTCGCTGAAGGTGGCTACCAAGGCGAGTGGAAACACTACAACGACAATCATATCATTCGCGTTTACGTACTTGACGCCGATGGCAAGAAGAATGCTCCCGTGAAAGCCGATAGCGTCACGATCACTCGATCAGCCGGTGAAGACGCAGCCACATTTACATTGGATGCTGAAGAGCCGACCGATAGCGGAGAAGCCGCCGTCTATAGCCTTGACGATCAAGATCTGGCGATCGCGATGAATCTGGGTGTCAAAGTCGAAATGAAGATTGGCGACAAGACTTACACGTCAGAAATCGCGGCCCATGCGCCACACGACCATTAATGGCTAGGTTAACGTTTATGGCAGCGCCAGCGTTGAGTTTGACACTTAACGGCGCTGCTTTTTTTAAGACGCTAGAAACGAGTGGCGAGTGGCGAGGAGTGAGTGCTGAGTATGGAGTACTGCCAACTGCCCGCTGTCGACTGCGTACTGACACAACCGCCTACTGAAACAACTGCATACTGGAACCTTGGTGCGCAAGATAGACCCCAATGCGAAGTGCCCGTGTGGAAGCGGTCGTAAATTCAAAAACTGTTGCGAAAAGAAAACCGGACCCGAGACCGATCTGGCCGCGTCACATGAATCCGATCCAACCGCTGACGCCGCTTCTTCCCGAATGAAAGTCTTGTTGGTTTTGCTGGCGGGTATCATCGTGGCTGGCGGGTTGTCTCTGTATTTCAAAGATTCACTGATCGCAACCCGAAAAATCCCGGCGGCCTACACTGAAGCAGAGTCGATCGAGAGCCACCAGATGATGGTCGAAGCCCTGCAAATCATTGGCTCGCTTTCTTCGGTTGGACATCCTTACCTCGGAAACGCCGAGCTGACCGAGATTCGTCAAGCTTTCCAGCAAATGGCGTCGACGGCCACGCCAGCGCAACTTTGTGATTTGCATTTTGCTGCCGGATTGCGTGAAAGCAGACTTGGAAATCTCAGAGCAGCGATTGCAGAATTGAAGAGTGCTTATGACTTGCTTCCAGTGGCCGGCTTTGATGAAGCGAAGGCCAACTACATCAAATTCAAACTGGGCGTTTCCTATTTGCGACTTGGCGAAACGGAAAATTGTTGTGTGACGGGGGGACCTGAAAGTTGTATTGTTCCCATCGGTCCAAGCGGAGTTCACGACAAAAAAGAAGGTTCACAAAATGCAATTCGGTATTTCGAAGAGATCCTTCGTGCCAGCGGCGACGACGTAACTTTTTCGCGAACCGACGCCAGCCCGAACAGTTCGGACAATGTCAAAGTCTACCTGGCGGCCAAGTGGTTGCTGAATGTGGCGCACATGACGTTGGGCACTTACCCCGATCAAGTCGCAGAAGAGTTTCGAGTTCCCGAATCGGCCTTTCGTTCATCGACAGATATTCCAAAGTTCAAAAACATTGCAGCTCAACTAAGCCTCGACACGTTCGACCTTTGCGGAGGCGTAATCGTCGACGACTTTGATGAAGATGGATACCTGGATATCGTGACATCGACCTGGGATCCGAGCGGCCAACTCAACTATTTTCATAACAACGCCGATGGAACGTTTGAGAATCGAACCAAAATGGCTGGCCTGACTGGTATCTTCGGCGGCCTCAACATTAACCAAACAGACTACAACAACGACGGCCACCTGGACATTTTTGTGATGCGTGGTGCGTGGTTGCAGACGTCGGGGAGAATGCCCAATTCGCTGTTACGAAACAATGGCGATGGTACATTTACAGATGTCACGTTCATTTCGGGGTTGGGTGGATCCATCGACTATCCAACACAAACCTCGGATTGGGCCGACTATGACAATGACGGCGATCTTGATCTGTTCGTTGGTAACGAGCACAACGAATTAATTGATGCGCCGTGTCAGCTATTTCGCAACAATGGTGACGAAACTTTCACGGATGTTGCTGAACAAGCCGGTGTCCAGAACTTCCGGTTCACCAAGGGAGCGTGTTTCGGCGATTACGACAATGACGGGGACATGGATCTTTATTTATCCAACCTGCGAATGCGCAACCGAATGTACCGAAATAATGGTGATGGAACATTTACGGATGTCGCACCAGAAATGAACGTGACCTCACCTTCAGAGAGTTTTCCAACCTGGTTTTTTGATTATAACAACGATGGAGCGCTCGACCTATTCGTCGCTGGATACACCGGCATGATCGACAACCTGGTCGGACACTATTGCGAAACAGGAACGGACTTCGAACCTTCTTGCCTGTACAAAGGCGATGGCCAAGGCGGTTTCAGGAATGTCACGGATGAACAAGGCCTGAATGTTCCCATGTTGCCGATGGGCTCGAATTTTGGCGATCTGAATAATGATGGGTACCTTGATTTCTATCTTGGCACCGGCGATCCCGAATATGAAAGCCTGACGCCAAATATGATGTTCCTCAACAAGGGCGGAACTGGATTCGATGACGTCACGATGGCGGGTGGATTCGGGCATCTTCAGAAAGGCCATGGGATTGCGTTTGCCGATCTGGACAACGATGGTGACGCGGAAGTTTTCGAACAGATGGGGGGCGCGTTTCTTGGCGACAAGTTTGGAAACGTTTTGTTCGAAAACCCAGGGTTTGAAAACAAATGGTTGTCGGTTCAGCTTGTCGGAGTTGATTCAAATCGGGCTGCGATCGGAGCCAGGATTTCAGTCAAGATTTCCGAGAACGGCGAAACACGAACCGTATACCGACATGTAAACAGCGGTGGAAGTTTCGGAGCAAATCCGCTTCGCCAAACCATTGGACTTGGCAAAGCGGTCAAGATCGTCGAACTATCCGTTTATTGGCCGACAACCGGAAAAACTCAAACCTTTGACGATGTGTCTGTCAATCAGTTTTACCGAATTACGGAAAATAAGAGTGAGCTGGAACAGTTGTCCTTGAAGGAATTCAAACTCGGTGGCTCTTAGTTGTCGGGTTAAATTTGATAAAGCCGGAGACTAAAGCCTTGTACTCGTCTCAGCCCGGCATAGAATCTTATTGAGACTGGGAGACATCGAAAACTTCTGTTTTTTTCGCGGTTCTTGTGGTTCAGTCTCAATAACCGATCCGAACACCGTCATCAGAAATCATGTCCAACGAGCTAGAGCCAATCAAAGTTGCCGTTTCTCCGCAGGAACGATTTGGGGACTTCCTTCAGAGTCGAGGAATGAGGCAGACTGAGCAGCGAAAAAACCTGTTGAACCTCGTGTTTTCGGAACATGAACATTTTGACGCTGATCAATTGTTAGAGCGATTGCCCTCCAAAGGCGAATTGGGCTATGTCAGCCGCCCTACGGTTTACCGAACGTTGGGCGAATTTGTCGACGCCGGACTGCTGCGAAAATTCGAGCTCGATGGTCGTTCCGTTTACGAACATGACTACGGCTATCCCGAACACGATCATTTCTACTGCACCAAGTGCGAACAACTGATCGAATTTCAGAACGCTCAGATTGCCGATCTCACCGCCGAACTAGCTCGAACCCATAGCTTTCAAGTTCGTTCGTATCGATTGATTATTCGTGGCATTTGCGAAGATTGTCGGAGAAGCCGTCGCCGAGTTCGACGCAAAGTCGACTTGATTTGATTCATCACTTACGAGCTACACCCTCAGTTCACTCGATCCGGGATCACGCCCGTTGTAACCTTCGTTGATCGGTGTGATGACGCGTTCCAGGAACTCATCGACTTGTTCGGGTGCGCGGCCAACAAACGAACCGGGCTCGGTAAGGGCATCGAGGTCCAGTTTGTTGAAGTCTTCATCGTTTTGCAGTCGCTCGAGCAGGTCGTTTTCCTGCCCTTGCTCTTTGACTTGAGCGGCGGCCGCTTGCGAATGTTGCCGGATTTTTTCATGGAGGGTTTGACGATCACCGCCGACGGCAACGGCTGCCATCAAGATATTTTCCGTACTCATAAAAGGTAGCTCGGCGGCGAGGTTGCGAGCGATCACTTTGGGATAGACCACCATTCCGGCGGTAACATTTTCCAGCAAAATCAGAATCGCATCGATGGCAAGGAAAGCTTGCGGCAATACCAGGCGTCGGTTCGCGCTGTCATCGAGTGTCCGCTCCATCCACTGTGTGGCGAGCGTGTTGGCTGGGCTGGATTGCAGGCTGATGACAAACCTGGCCAGCGAACAGATTCTTTCCGAACGCATCGGGTTGCGTTTGTAGGCCATCGCTGACGATCCAATTTGGTCCTTCTCAAACGGCTCTTCCATTTCTTTTCGGTGGGCCAGGATTCTAATATCGGTTGCCATTTTGTGGGCTGATTGGGCAATGCCCGACAAAGCATCCAGAACCTGACAATCTATTTTTCTGGAATAGGTCTGTCCGGTAACTTCGTACGAAGAGTCAAATCCGATGCTGGTTGCGACAAGGCGGTCGAGTTCGTTGACCTTTTCGTGCGCGCCGTCGAAGAGCTTCAAAAAGCTGGCTTGTGTGCCAGTCGTACCCTTAACGCCTCGCGCTTTCAACTTCGCCAGTCGAAACTCAATCGTTCTCAAGTCATCGACAAAGTCGAGGTTCCACAGGCAGGCTCGTTTGCCAACGGTGGTTGGCTGCGCCGGTTGAAGATGTGTGTATCCGAGGCTCGCCAAAGATCGGTGTTGTTTGGCAAACTCGCCCAAGTGACCGATAACCCTGGCCAGCCGTTCAGAAACAAGTTTCAGAGATTCATTGATCAGAATCAGATCTGTATTGTCGGTAACAAAACAACTAGTCGCACCAAGGTGAATAATTGGGCGCGCGTTTGGGCATTGATCACCAAATGCATGAACATGTGCCATTACGTCATGTCGAAGCTGTTTTTCGTAGCGGGCTGCCGAATCAAAGTCGACGTCATCCAGGTGTTTTTTCATCTCGCCAAGCTGACTTTCAGAGATTTCCAACCCCAGCTGCTTTTGTGCGGTGGCGAGAGCAAGCCAGAGTTTTCGCCAAATTCGAAACTTTTTATTCGGGCTCCAAATTTGACTCATTTCGGCAGATGCATAGCGTGATATGAGCGGATTAGAATACTGATCGTGATCCATTTGCGAAATTCTCGTAAAAACGTGGTTGCTCAAGCCCGATTTTCGTCGAACCACTGGTTGTGTAAATGCCCAATAACGGCGGCGCAGCCCGAAAGTCACGAAAGATTGCTATGCCAGACGCAAGTAATTGGCTAACATTTCAATTCGAGGCAATACGATTAGGCAAGAATGTTAAACTATGCCAATCAGCGGTTTTGGAGTCTTTCAGCACCATTTATTGGTCGATAGTTAATTCGAGCGTCCGGATTGTCTCGGAGCCTCTTGCATCCGAATCGGAAGTTGTCTTTTAGGAGTTTGTCTGTGATCTTTCGCATGCTCGTCTTGTTTTTGAGTGCAACTGTATTTTCAACAACTTTGTTTTCGGCGTCGATCGCGCAGGATGACAAGGTCGAAAACAAGATTGCAAGTGAGAATTTGTTGCCGTCTTCGACCAAAGCATGGTTCTCGGTACCCGATTACGCACGGATGTGCACTCAATTCAAAAAAACGGAGTTTGGCCAACTAACGGAAGACGAGCTGTT
>CAMYNE010000004.1 GCA_947259675.1 uncultured Pirellulaceae bacterium | reverse complement strand
GTCCGGTATTCACTGCGAACATAATCGTCGTGTAAATTTTTCTTCCGTCAACTTATCATGGTTTGCAAAAATCACCACATAAAAATGCGAATGTTGCGCGAATCGAACGTTTCATGTTACGGCAAAAACGGTTACACCTATTCGGGCGAACGTTGATGATAGATAAAGCTGCTCGTTCCAGCAAAATCACCTGACAAGTTTGTTTTATGTGTAAAGATTGGGCAAACAGGCAATTTGAGGGTGGGTTGCGGCCGTTTTTTATTTTCTGGACTAGAAAAAATCGCGTTTTTGAGTTCTCTCGACCGCAATCTGGTGGATTTCCGAAGACTCAATCTTGTTGTATCAACAGCCCAGTTCTTTTCATTTTCGACAAATACATTTATTAAGACCTCGAATGATTCGCCTTTCGGAAGTAAACACTCGCAATAACGGCGGAGAATTCGATAATCTCAGCGCCCCCGCCCTCGTGTCCAGGTCGCTATTCGGGGGTGTCTTGATGGGATTGGCGAATCTGGTGCCTGGAATAAGTGGCGGGACAATGCTGCTGGCCGCCGGAATCTACCCGCGGTTCATCGGTGCCGTGGCAGATGTCACGCGATTTCGATTTCGTTTTCGATCGCTGTTGTTGCTGGGATGTGTTGTGGGTGCCGCAGGACTCTGCATCCTTTTGCTGGCGGGACTGCTAAAAGATCTGGTAGTCGATTACAGGTGGGTAATGTATAGCCTGTTCATTGGATTGACGTTGGGTGGAATTCCCATCGTCTGGCGTTTAGGCAGACCTGCCACGAAGGGCTTTGTCATTGCAGCTGTATTTTCGTTTTTGGCGATGGTTGTGTTGGCGGTTTTGCAAGCCATGGGAGTCGTAGGTTCAACTGGTTCCAATTGGTTGGTACTGTTTTTGGCTGGGGTAGCGGGAGCAAGCGCGATGATTCTTCCCGGATTGTCGGGGGGTTATTTGCTTCTCTTGATGGGTCAATACGTTCCAATATTGTCTGCCATCGACACCTTCAAAGAAGCTCTCCGGGATCGTGACTTTGCCGCTGCTTTGGAGCCCGCGCTGTCGGTGGTGCTCCCGGTTGGTATGGGTGTGGTCATCGGTGTTGCCGCACTCGGAAACCTGCTTCAGTGGTTGTTGACTAAATACCGTAAACCAACGTTGGGTGTTTTACTGGGGCTCTTGATCGGATCGACGGTAGGATTGTTTCCGTTTCAAAACGGTGTCGAGCCAGAGCCTGGGCAACTGGTCAAGGGACAGATCGTCACTGCGGAGTCGATTTCATCCATCGATAAAGAAGATTGGCCAACCGAGTTTTTTGTCCCGAACGCAATGCAGCTGGGAGGTTCACTCGCCTTGATCGGCATTGGGTTTGGGCTGACGTTGGTCATTGCAAAAATCGGCAGCGAAAAAGAAAATTGAGCTGAACCGTTTCAATTCAAACCGGAAGGCTGGGATCGTTCAGCCAAACCAACCTTTTTTGCTGAAGCCAGCGATGGATTTTTCTTCGTCGTTGTCGATTTTAAAGACCTTGTCCAATTTCATCAACGTAAACACTTCCTCAACGTTGTCGTTGATATTGCACAACCGAAGGTGGACATCAATCGACTTGCACTTTTTCCCAAACTGGATCAGTTTTCCAATCATTGCCGAAGACATGAAACTGACGTTTCGAAAGTTCAGAACAATTTTTTTCGTGTCCGAATTGCTGACCAGATCATTCAATTCCTGCCCCAAACTCTGAATTCGGGTTTCGTCAATGATCCTGACATCTTGAAAATAGGCGATCAGGATATCGCCTTCGGTACGCGTCAAAAGAGTTGCCACAATAATTCGCCTGTAATGCCTTCAACATATGGACACTTGGTCATTCAGATTGTAAACAACCTCGTCGGAATGTAAAGCAAACCACGCGAATCGGATTGGAGCCGATCCCGCCACGCGTTGCAGCCGATTTTTTCATCAATATTTTGCTGATCGTCAAGGTTCACCAATTTTTCGGTTGTCAATTCTGTACCGTGCTTTGGCGTTGCGGACGTGATTGCAAAATACCGAACGGATGCTCTCATGGAGTTAAACATCGTCAATCGTCACGATGTTTTAGAAGTTTGCATGTCAAAGATCCTCAAGGCATTGTCGGTATGAAGGTTCTGGTCTCCTGTTCACGCATTGCCGAGAACGCGAGGTTATGTGGGGATCGACATGGTGATTGGCGACAGAGTGTGGTTTCGACAGTTTTGTGAACGGCAAGGCACTAGCCGCCGGTATTTTACTGAGGACTTTTCTCGTCTTTCGCGGTCAACTCCAGAGCCATTTGCTTAATGCCTTTGAGATCCAGTTTGCCACTGCCGAGCAGCGGAAGCGATTCCACTTGGAGGAAACTATCGGGCGCAGGAATGAACAAGTTTGGCAACTCTGCTTCTTTCAGTCCGGCACGCAATTCCTCGACGGGTTTCTGAATTTCAGTATGGAGCACGATCAGTCGTTCGCCTTTTTTTGCGTCCGGGACCGCCGTGACAGCGATATTGGGCTGGTCGTCAGAGTCGTCGTCCGCTGTTGCATCGACCATCTTGGTGAGCAATTCTTCGATTTTGACGTGCGGAACCATTTCACCACCGATCTTTGAAAATCGGCTCATGCGTCCCGTGATTTTGATAAAACCATCTTCATCAAGCAAAACGACATCTCCCGTTTTGTACCAGCCATCGACAAGCACCTCGTCGGTCTTTTCTGGAAGGTTCAAGTAGCCCTCCATTACATTTGGCCCTTTGATCCACAGCATTCCCGATTCGTCAGGGCCGACCTCTTCACCGGTGTCGAGGTCCGTGACTTTGGCTGCAATTGTGTGGAGAGTCCTGCCAACCGTTCCTTCTTTTTGCTCGACTTGGTATTTGTCATATTGTCGAGACTTGGGAATGTTGACGGCAGCGATTGGTGAAAGCTCTGTCGCTCCATATCCTTCGACTGGGCGAACACCAAACTTCTCTTCGAACGCATCGCTCAATTCGGGCGGTAATCGTTCGGCGCCGGCAACCACGATGTCCAGGGATTCAAATTGTTCGGGCGTACAACGTTTCAAATAAGACCGCAAAAACGTTGGCGTGGCAACCAGAATCGTCCCGTTATGTTTGTGGACAAGTTTCCCAATCAGTTTCGGGTCGAGCGGGCTAAAGTGGTAAATGCCGCGAATGTTGCAGGCCATTGAAGCCCACAAGGTTGCCGTGTATCCGAACGAGTGAAAAAACGGCAAGATGCCGACCATCGCATCGTCCGCTCGAAAAGAAGCGGCCTGATCGATAGCGCTCATATTGGTGGCGATATTGCGGTGCGAGAGCATTACGCCCTTGGGTGTTCCGGTTGAACCGGAAGTAAACACGATGGTCAACAAGTCTTTGGGTCCGGTTTTATGCAGGCCCAGCCAGCGGCACAACGCAAACGCAGGCAACACAAATCCTTGGAACGCCGCTACGATTTTGTCAATCGTTGTTACCTTGTCCTTTAACTCGTCGAGGTAATAGACATCGGCCGAGAGCTTGTAGTCGAATTTTTGCATCACCTTGTGGGTTGTCAAAACCTGCTGAATCCCTGCTTGTTCGATACAATTGTTGATCAAGTCTTCCGAGAGGGAGTAGTTCAGGTTGACGGCGACCCGGTGATCCAGGGCCAATGCGAGATTAACGACGACGCCCCCAAGCGATGGAGGTATAAGCACTCCAACCGTTTGCTCGTTTTCACCGATGACAAATTTGCGTAGCAGTCGGCGAAGCACGAGACATCGTGTCAGTAAAGCGCCGCCCGTCGCTTGTTGACCCGTCGAGTCAGCGATTTTTGCTTTGAAACGGCGTTTCTTTGCCTGTTTTACGAACTTGATTGTCGGCGATTTAAACTTCTCGGCTCGAAACGGAACGGATTCGGCGCCCAATCGTTCAACTGCCTGTCGAATCACCGGCATCGAATTCGGATTTTCGATCGGTTCACCAATGTGTACCGACAAGGGTCGTCTTAATGGCCAAGGGAACTTTGCAAACACGCGACCATGCTGGTAACTGAAAATGCTGCCCCAGGTTTCATCGATATAGATCGGGATCACGGGAACCGGTTGGTCGAGTTTGTCCTGGATTTTCAGCAGTCCGGGGCGGAACGAACGGACTTGCCCGGTTCTTGAGATGCTGCCTTCCGGAAAAATCGTGACGAGTTGTCCTTGCTTGAGCGCATCAGCCGCTGCGTTGAGGCCGTCTCGAATGGACTTTGGGCCGTTCGTCATCAGGATCACATTGATAAAATCTGCCCATTTCTTGAATGCCCAGTTATCGAAGTTACCCGCCCACGCGATCGTTCTCATCCTGCGTGGAATTACAGTCATCGGTATCGCACCGTCCAGGAACGACGCATGATTGCATACCAGAATGGCGGGACCCTCGTCAGGAATGTTATCAAGCCCGCGAACACGCATCTTGTATAAGAACTTAAACAAGAACAGGAAAAACATCCGGGTCAGATCCAGCGGGAGTCGCCAAGCGGAATACAGAATCACGGGAATGGTCAGCAAGCCCATCAAGCCAAAGATCTGACGCGACGTAAACAATGGAAGTCCAGAGGTCTGTTGGACGATACTCCGAACCTCACGTTGATAGTCGGGAAACTGCTGCTGGTAGTATTTTATGGCGAAAGTTTCGTCTCGCGCCTTGCGTTTTTTTGCCTCAACAAACATCAATTCCGCGATGGCCGGTTTACGAATTGCTTCCGGGACTTTGCCCGCGTACTCCCTGACGATCGGGGTCCAGTCGCCATCGGTTGTCCAATCGCTTTCGAATTCATCAACAACTTTTTGGAGCTGTTGCTGTTGTGAAGCATCTAGTTGGGTTGTTTGAAGTTCAGGTGGCAAATTCGCGAGTGAACCTTCGTAGGATGGTTTTCGTAGCACTCCGAACGCTAATGCCAGAACAAGGATACCAGAGAACATCAGGCAGTTATTTGCTGACAAAATTGCCCCGCGGTGCTTGATCGGACTGCGGTGTTGTAAATAGGACGCCAGGGGAACGTCAAAGAAACCTGCACTCACGCCTAATCCCGCGAGCATCAGGCACGCGATAATTTTCTTTCCATTGAAGACAATTTCATTGATAAAGTCAGCTGGAGCGAACATCAGCAGGAAACAGAAAAAAGCCATCCCCAGAGCTCCCCACGGAACGAGTCCGAGTTCGATGCGTTTCCCCGATGCGAATCCTGCCAACACACTTCCCAGCCCGAGTCCGAGCACAAGCGAAACCAGCAGCGGTGTTCGGTCGGTTTCGGTGATCGCACCGCTCTCAGCCGCAAACGCGTCAATGTTGAGTTGGGCCAATCCTGCAATTGAAAAGAAAAAAATCGTTCCGAGTGCGACTCGGAACAAAGGACCGCTTGTGGCCAGTGTGCCAATATCTCGAATGGTCTCGCCGATTAAAGTGACTGGAAACTTGGCCTTGGGATTGGCTGCGGGGAGTGGTCGTATCACGAAACTGATAAATGTCCCCACCGTGGCAATGCCGACTAGCACAACAGCGGTGAGCCAAATATTGTCCTGGCCACAAAATCCAGTCATGTCTGCCAGCCACCCGCCGATGACCATGCCGATCACCACGGCCGAAAGCGTTGCCAGGTTAAACAGCCCGTTTCCAGCCGAGATCGTTTTCTCGCTCAGTAACTCGGGGATCTTGCCGATCTTTGCGGGTGCAAAGAGCGCGCTTTGGGCACCCATCAACAGGACGGTGAACAACAGGAGATAGAGGCCGATTATGTTGGGTGCTTCGCCGCTGGCCGACTTGGGAGACAGAATCAAAGCAAAAACGGCCACTGTCATGATTACGATTTCGGCAATCTTGCAGCCGACCACAACATTGCGTTTGCTGAATCGATCGGCAAGCCATCCTGCTGGCGAGGCAAGGATAATATAGGGAAATACAAAACAGGCTGTTCCCGCCATCAAAATGTTGCCGTGGTACTCGGGCGGTACATAGTCTTTTCCGGCTCCGATGACGAACCAGCGAAAGACGTTGTCGTTGATTGCCGTCAGCCAATTTGTCCACAGCAGACCCTGAAAACTCGGAGACCAAATGCCGAAAGTAAACGTGTTTTTTTCAGCCTTTTTTTCAGCGGCGAAATCAGTTTGCAGGGGCGCAATTTTTAGGTCAGCCGAACTCATGAAGTAGAAACCGTCAAATCAAACGAAACGGGGAATTGGATAATGCGATACAAGATAACGTGAATCTGAAAAATGGTCGCTACCAATCGCAGTGAAACGCCAACTGAAAGGGCTTTTTTTGCAAGGTTTTCCCACTCCCTATTGCCTCCGTTCGCGATTTCTTGTGCTTGTTTTGTACATCAGACGAAGGGCCGTCATTTGATGCGCTTTTTCACTCTTGGTGAAAATACCCCAACCGAGGCTTACACGCATTTGAACCCGTTTTTTTTGGTTGCGATGCCAATTGGACGAATTGTAAAGTTGCAGACGGTTTCTGTTGTCCCGCAAAATCGTGAGAACTCCAACAGCAGTTCAAGGTGACAAAACAAGCCAATTGTCCGGTATGTTCAAGCGATCATCGTCAGGCGTTCGATATCTGAAACGATACAAATCGATACTTGTGTTAGAAATGGAGTTCTTTCGCATCAATCGTTAGCCTTCCCTGCCATTACCTGGGGTGAAACAATGAGTCGAAGCACGATTATGACGACCGGATTCCTTTTCATTTTATTGGGAATACAACTCAATTTTGTTGAGACGTACACACTGACACCGAGAGCAACAAAGTTTTGGGCCGAGCGGCTGGCTGATCCCGTCGACTTGACTCCACTCCAAACCACGGCTAACGGAAATTTTAATTCCCCGTTTTCCCAGGCTTCTTCTGGCAATGGAGCGTTTGGGACCAATCGTCAACAAGCAGCCGCTCGTCCGATGTTTTTACGGGCAAAACAGATTACGACTCCGGATTGGATCTGCTGGCCAATCATGTTTGTTGGCGCCGTTTTCTGCTTGCAGGGAATCCTGCTCAAACGGGATTAAGACGATGGACTTTGACGGTTAGGTTGTCTAATCGGGATGGTTCAAGATTCTCCAAACTCGAATAATCAAGCTGACACGGAATCCTGTTTCCATTATCAGATGAATTCAAAAACTGACAGCAAAACAACAATCTGAATAAACAATTCGTGTGCATTTGTCGATTTAGATTTCATCACTAGTCATGAAACGCAAACGAATGATGCTCTGGTCGATCATACGTGGGCGCTCTGACTAGTGTTTTTTTTTGGGGGGAGAGCCAAGTGTTCACTTGGCATATCGTTCCACTTTTTCTTAGTGATTTACCACGTCATTTCCTTAAGATGTGTCTTGTCACCGTCATTGACCGATCCCAATTCCTGGGACTGCTTTGATTCGCCAGCCTCTCAGTCTATCATAGCAGTGGTGTTAAACGCCTTCAGCGCGTTTCTAATGTTTCTACGGTTTATGAAAGACTCAAAATAATGGGCCAGTTTGAGTGCATCGAATCCTACGAGGTCGATAAAGTTTCTGTTGTCAAGTTCGTTGACGAAAAGGTCATGGATCCAGGCAGGATCGAACAGCTAGGCAAAGAGCTGTTGTCGTTAACGGATGAAGAAACCAAGCCCAACCTGTTGATCAATTTTGAAAATGTACGGTTCTTCTCCAGCCAGGCGATCAATAAGCTGATTGTCCTAGATAAGAGAGTAAAAGCGGGCGGTGGCCAAATTCGTTTGAGTAACTTGCGACCCGAAGTCAGGGATTTGTTTAATTACACAAACCTCGATTCAGTTTTTGTGATCCGAGACGAGGAAGCTGAAGCAATTGACTCATTTGAACAGGACTAAGATTCAAGTCGTTGCTTGGCATTCGAGAATTGGACGGCAATGAACGATACCACTTGGGTTTGGCAATACGATCAGCGGATTCCCAGTGATCCGAAATCAGGCGTGGACGCGATTCGGGTGTTGCTGGAACAGCTTGAACAACGTGAGTGGCCCGCCAAATGTGTTTTTGGCATTCACATGGCGATGGAAGAAGCCGTCATGAACGCCATCAAACACGGAAATAAACGTGATCCCAGCAAACACGTTCACGTTCTGGTCAACCTGTCCGAAACGCAGTTTCACGCCTGTATCACCGATCAGGGGCAAGGCTTCAATCCCGATGACGTTCCTGATCCGACTCTCGATGAAAATCTGGAAAAGACCTCGGGGCGAGGCCTGATGTTGATCAGCAATTTTGTCGACACCGTAACCTACAATGATGTTGGCAACTCGGTCGAACTGGTCAAGCATAAGCAGGTTTAGCTTAGCAATCGATTTCCATCAACACCGGGCAGTGGTCGGAGTGGAACGCGTCCTGCAAGTGTTCGACTGTCTGGATTCGATCCTGGAAGGTGTCGCTCACGGATTGATAGTCCAATCTCCAGCCCTTGTCGACTTTGCGTGCAAACTGCGTGGTTCGCCACCAGGTATAACTCACTTTGTCCGGTTGTTTGAAACGGAAAGCGTCAATAAAGCCGTTGTCAAACCACTTGGACATCCATTCTCGTTCTTCAGGACGAAAACCGGAACTGTTCTTATTTCGAACAGGATCGCTGATATCTATTTTCTGGTGAGCAATGTTGTAGTCGCCAACGACGATTAGGTTCGGATGTTCTTCCCGCAAATTGTCCACCCAATAATAAAAATCGTCCAGGAACGTCATTTTGAATGCCTGCCGCACATCGCCAGAACGCCCGTTGGGAAAGTAACAGTTCAACAATGTCCAATCACCAAAGTCGGTTCTGAGGACTCGACCTTCCACGTCGTATTTTTCGATTCCCAAGCCCTTGTAAATTTTTGATGGCTCTTTTTTGGAGAAAGTGGCCACGCCGCTGTAGCCCTTTCGTTGCGCCGAGTGCCAGAAATGTTTGTAACCTAGGCTCTCAAACAACAGCACAGGAATCGAACCACTGTGGGCTTTGATTTCCTGAAGGCAGACGACATCAAAATTATTTACATCCAGCCATTCCACAAGTCCCTTGCGAATCGCGGAACGAATTCCGTTGACATTGTAAGTGACGATTCGAGTCATAAGTTCTACGCGTACTTGTACTATACCCGAATCAGTTTGTTGCCGCTGACGCGTCGAATAAGCCGCCTGATTTCAAGCACACTGACTGTTGAGAGAACCCGAGAAGCCGGTAAACCCGACTCTTGGATGATCGTATCAACCGCGGTCGGTTCGGTTTCGATGTGTTGCAGAATCTGCGTTTCCTGTTCGGTAAGCTTTAATTCTGCGGGATGCCGAATCGTATGTTCCGAGTCAATTGTCGCGGGAGATGCGAGTGGGCCGAGTTCGTCCAAAACGTCGTCAACCGATTCCACCAGTTTTGCCCCGTCACGGATCAACGCGTGACAGCCACGTGAAGTGCGGCTGTCAATTCTACCGGGAACGGCGAAGACTTCTCGACCTTGTTCGTTCGCAAGCCTTGCAGAAATCAATGCTCCACTTCGATCGGCTGCTTCGACAACAATGACACCCAGACTCAAGCCAGTGACGATTCGATTTCGCTGAGGAAATGCACCGCTTTTTGGTGCCTGATGGGGCAAGTATTCGGAAACCAGCGCGCCCTGGTTGGCAATCTCCGCGGCCAGTTCGGCGTGTTCGGGCGGATAAATGTTCAGCAATCCACTTCCAAAGACAGCGATCGTTCTTCCACCGGCCGCCAAGGCACCCCGATGCGCGGCGGAATCGATCCCTCGTGCAAGCCCGGAGACGATCGTGAATCCCGCCAACGACAACCCACGCGCCAATCGTTCAGCGGTTTTGATCCCATAGCTGCTGGCATGACGCGTACCGACGATCGCGATCGCAACGGAATCGGCGGCGACGATATTCCCCCGCATGTACAAGACGTTTGGTGGATCGTAGATTTCCGTCAATCGTTCTGGATACTGTTCACTTCCTTTGATCAGAATCGAAATGTTGTGCTCCGAGCAAATTTGCAGTTGCGGTTCGATGTCGACTTGTTGACAAGCAAGTGCGATCGCCCCGGCAACTTTTGCTCCTACCCCCTCCACCTCCCGCAATTGAGCCGGAGCTGCAGACAAGACGTTTTCCGCGCTACCAAAATGATCGAGCAAGTGTTGGTAAATTCTCGGACCAATTCCCGGTACGAGAGAAAGCCGCAACGCGGCGTCACGAGCAATCAGTTGTGACGGGGACAAGGTCGTCGCAACCGAAAGGTTTTCGGACAAAGAATCATTCACAATTAAGGCTTTCCAGAATAGGTGTCTCGCCTGGAGAAGGAACCAATTCAACATGTCCGATTTTGGTCGGCAAAACAAGCATCAACACTCCATTTTGCACTTTCTTGTCGCGTTTCATCGCTTTGTTCAGCTCAACGTGTTTGTCAGCAGGGCACTCGACAGGCAACCCAAGTTCCGTGAGTAGCGCAGTTTGCCGTGTAAGCAGTTCTTGTTCCGCCAATCCAAGCTGAATGGCCAAACGGGCAGCGCAGTTCATGCCAATTGCAATTGCTTCACCGTGTGTGAATCGTCCATATCCAAAAACGGATTCAATGGCATGACCGTAGGTGTGACCGTAGTTAAGGATGGCTCGACGACCGGACGTTTCGTGTTCGTCCGTTTTCACAATTGCCGCTTTTAGCTCGCAGCAACGCTTAACGATGTGAGTGAGCGTAGGCATGTCTTTGGCTTTAATATTTGCAATTGAATTTTCTAAATATTCGAAAAACGGTGCATCCATGATCACACCATATTTTACGACTTCGGCCAATCCAGAAGCGTACTCGCGTTCCTCAAGGGTCAACAGGACGTTGGGGTCGATGACGACGCACTCAGGTTGCCAGAACGCACCAACAATATTTTTTGCCGCGGGCAAATTGATGCCTACTTTGCCACCAACGCTGCTGTCGACCTGAGCCAATAATGAGGTTGGGATTTGGACGAACGAAATTCCCCGGGCAAAACTTGCCGCGAGAAATCCTGCCAAATCACCGACGACGCCACCGCCCAGAGCGTACACGGTCGATTTTCGATCGCTTTCAAGTTCAACCAGTTTTTGCCACAACGATTCAAGCTGTGCGACCGACTTGGTTTTTTCGCCCGCCGGCACGATTACCGAATCAACTTTGTCATGGATCAGCTCGAGTTGATCCGCGACTTGAGTAAGATAAATTCCGGCAACATTTTCGTCCGAAACGATGACCGCATGATTCGTTTGGATTCGATTGGTCGAAAAAAGTTTTTTCAGGATTGGTCCTAGCTTCGCAAGACCATTTTGTTCAATGTGAATTGGATAGCCGCGAGACCCGAGATCAACGTGTACGACATTCAAGGAACTTACTACCTGCAGAAGTTGTTAATTCTCAATTGTCGAAGAATAGATTTCGTCCGACAAGTCGTCCTCCGTTGCAAGAGAGCTAAAAAACCGGGTCATTCTGATTCAGGAACCAGCCAAGAATCTCTGTTCTAACTCTCAGGGCATTGGTTCGGATCAACACCCAGCGAAGATCGGGTTCAATTCCTTGCCATTAACTGGATTCCGACGACGCTTCGTGGACCGCGATAAATGGTCATGCCGTGATCACGTTTATTGTTCCTCTTTTCTAGTTACCAGACCAACGCCGACGATCGCATCGTCTTTCATGAATAATAAGAAACCGAATATCGGAGGCCCTCCAGACGTGATTTGATATCCGGCTTTTCCGAGCGGGGTTGGCATCCCCGCCCATGCACCCTGGGCCAGCGAGCCATCGGTATCCAGAGAGTAAAGTGCCTGCACGCCTGACAATTCCTGGCGTCGAAAGTGGCATACGAGCCCGCGCAAATTACTTGCGTCCGCACTTGCAATTGTCGAAGCAAACTGTGGCGTGCCAACGACAGGGACCAGATTCTTGATAAGGACGTCGCCGCGGTCAACATAGTCGAATCCAATAATCGGTTGCTCGGTCAAATAGGCTGTGCCTGCGGTTGTGACTTTTCCGGCAACTGCAATCACCTCGAATTCGTCCTCAAATTCTTGTGTAGAAGGCTTACCATTGTAAAAAGTCTCGGTTTTCATCCTTTCCAGTCGCCGATTGAGCAATCCAGGTTTTCTGCGTTCCAGCTCAGCCAGTTGACGTTGTTGTTCCAATTGCTCAGGCGATTTGACCGTTTCTTCGATTAAAGGATTACCGACAAGTGGTTGGTCCAGGAGGTCATCTGACTCGAAGCGGTCGTCGTCTGGGTTGAAGTCTTCTGGAATTACCACGTCATCCGGGCTTATCGGCTGAGACTCACTGGGCAGTTTTCTGAATCCATCGAATCTTTGTGGAGGGTTTTTGCCTTTTCGAAGACTCTCAATATCCACATTGACAACACCCGTATTTAGATTGTGTGGCGGTTCCTGTTGAAGCGAGTCTCGACCTTCGACACCTTCAACTATCTCAACATTGTCTTTCGGGTCGACAATCTCTTCAACGAGTTCGTTATTTTCTTCCCCGAACGCTATTTTTTTGCGGAACGGACTTTCGTCTTTAAAGTAGTCGAAGATACCGACATACGCGACGACAAACATCAATAGCATGCCGAGCCCCAATCCGAGCGCCATGACTGGATTCTTGCGTTGTGCCATCACAATCATCAGCATTCCGATAACCCCAGTTCCGATACTGAGGATTGCTGGAACTGAACCCGCTGTGGCAAAGTCCACGAACTTCAAGTTGAAAAGTGGCAACGTCGCCGTCAATACGGCCATCACACACAGAAAGATTCCTGTCGACTGAAGAATCTCATCATTTTGTGAAAGCGGCGTGTAGCGGTCTTTGGCAAGCCGGTAGATCTGCGAACGACTTAAACCACTATGGTTTCTCTGGAACTCGCGGGACTGAGTAGCATGCTCCTTTCCCCAATCCACTCGAACTGGAATCTGTGAATTGGAGTGTGAACCGCTGTAAGAATTGGAAAGTGAACTGTTCGAGCCCAGTGGGCGAGTACTACTCACATGGGACGTCTTCGATTCTTTGGAGGGCAATTTTATTCCGCAAATTTCGTCGGGAGTCCCGTGCGGGCGGTCCAGGTTTTCACGCGTCTCCAGATGAGCTTGAATAATTGAGCTCGTCCCACTTTCACTCACGTGAAAGTTCAATCGGAACTCGTATTGGCATTTTGGACAAGCGATTTTCTTGGCGCGCAGCTCTTCCTTGATATTCAGTTTTGATGAACATTGTGGGCAGGTTACTTGTACAGAATCATCGGCCATTCAAACGCCTGGAAGTGGTGTTGCGCAGAATTAAGGTATTTGTCGCCTCCAAAAACTCATTTTAACGGCGTTCAATTCTCAGTCAAAACAAACTCTGGGGAAGGAAATCGATATTTGTCTTAGGAGTGGTTAGCCTGTTTCGGTTTTGTCAAAAAGTAGAGGGAAAAATGGGCCTGAAATAGGATCACCGCTGGGTATGGCAGGTACTCCACTCAATAACGGCTCATCCGAAAAAGACTTGACGCCATTCCGAAGGACATTGATGACCGCGGCGCGACGGGGAATTTCTGTTTTATTCTCGTGTGAACCGTGAACGAGAAGCGGATGATGAAAAGCCGCCTGTCCTGCTTCCAACTCAATTGCAACCGGGCTCTTGAAACTGGCGTATTGTTCTTCCGTTAGCACTGATTTGATCGCTTCCATATCGCCTGCCAAACCTGTGATTGGTAGCAGATCCCAACGATGGCTGCCAGGAATGTATTGCAAGCATCCATTTGCAACCGTACTCTGATCCAAGCCAATCCAACAAGTCAGGTGAGCCATCGGTTTGGTGCGCGTCCAGTACGAATAGTCCTGATGCCAGGCAACAACGCCACCATGTTTTGCGGGCTTGCAAAACAACTGATCGTGCCAAAACCGAACTGAGCCACCTAGCAATTGACTGGCGGGAACCAGAAAAGCTGGATTCCAAAGCAAGTCATGAAAACCCGGTCTCAAACGCCACGCGCCAAGCGCGTGGAACAGCACTTGGTCCGGATTCGCCGACTCGTTGGAGTGGTATTCGTGCCAGAGTTCGCGACCTAAATGATCGGAGTCAAAAAAATCCTCCAGTTCTTCAAGGAGCCTGGCGATCTGTTGTTCAGTCAATATCTGGATGCCCGACAAAAATCCATTCGTTTCAAAGAACTCGATTTGTTCCACAGACAAGCAATACTTTTCCCAATCTTCGGGTGAGTAAAGGGAAAACATGTCAGTAATCGGACCGTGATGTGAGGCAAGATCCCGGTTCATCGGTTCGCCTTTCAAGCAGGTGTGGCGCAGGAATACAAGAATTAGGTTATCCGCTTATCAAAAAAAATTCGAGGCGAAAACGGGAAGCCTCACAATGGCTTGCGTTTTGTCGGGACTCCGGTTAGTTTCCGACAATAAAGCTCTCAGAAACGAAACAAGTTACAGAATCGTTACGATTTTGTATTATTCGATATGGTAGTTTCGTCGCAGGAACGTTTGTTTGCGACATATCCAAAACCACAGGAGATAACGAAAATGGGCTCAATCAGCATTAGTCTTTGTAGCGCCGTCATCATGTCGTACGCAACATTCGTGTTTGGTCTTAACCAAAATGAAAACAGTGAAAAGACAATCAAGCCACTGGTATCGTGGACAGGGCCGCAGAGTCAAGTTCACGAGCGGAGTTTTGTCCGAATCGACAACCAAAAACAATGGGAACAAGTCTGGCTGGAGCATCTGGGAAAAAGTAGAAATCAGGCATTTAACGACAGCGACACTCAATTCCAAATTGACTTCGACCATTCCGAGGTCATTGCGATTTTTCAAGGACTGGGGTGGAACGGCCGGGGAATCCGTCTTCAAGAAACAAAAGAGACCGCGGCAGAAATCACGATTCGATATGAAAACATGTCCTATCAAACGTCAGGCATCGACGGAGGAGGAGTGAGAGTTGCAGTCTATGCGTTTTTGGTATTTCCCAAAACTTCTAAATCGTTTCAGCTTCAGGAAAACACACAAGGACTAAAAGGCCGTCCCGCAAAATGGACCGATCGTGCCGTGTTGAAATCCTCCAATTGAAGCTTGGCAATGCTCGGTGCTAATCCGTGTTGAAAAACCATCTGCTCTGACGATCGTCAAAACACCTGCCGATTTTTAGTGACACTCTGGTTGTGCCTGTTATGCGAAATCTTTTGTTTTTTCTTTGCAAATACATCATCTGTGACCTACCCTTTCCAGGTTTGTTTGGACTGGCGTGATAAGGGACAAACGATCGCCCTCCAATCTTCCCTCCATAGACCGGAAAAGAGAGATCATGAACAACTCCGAATTTATCGATTATTACGAACTGTTGGAGGTGAGCCCAAACGCAAACACCGCAACCATCGAAAAGGTTTTTCGATATTTGGCATCCAGGTTCCATCCAGACGTTGACCCGTCTGGCAACAGGGTACGCTTCAATAAGTTGGTGGCGGCGTACGACACTTTAAAAGACGCTGAATCTCGGGCAGCATACGACGTGGATCTCAACAAATATCAGCAACAAAAATCGGACCTTGTAAACGAAGCCAAAAACACGGAAGCCGATAGTGTTGATCGACATCGCTTGCTATCGCTGTTTTATGCACAACGAAAGCGAAACATGAAGGAACCCGGCATTGGAACGATGAAGGCTGGAGAGATCCTTGGTTGTCCAATGGAAGTTCTCGAATTCCACCTCTGGTACTTTCGAGAGAAAGGTTGGGTTCAACGCGAAGAGAGCGGCCTTTTGTCGATCACAGCATTAGGAGTTGACGAAATCGAAGCACGGAGTCAACGATGGGCAAGTAGCGACCGCATGATAACGGATCAAACATTCAGCGAGGCAAGCTATTCGAACGCACAAGTCTCAGTATCCACGAGCAATCCGGGCAATGGGCAATTCGAATTGGCGTAGTTGAAGGCTACCTAATATTAGAACTGGGTTGGCGCGAGATCAGTTGTCGCCAGACCAGCTGCGGAAAAATCCAGGCATCCTTCGCATAGCGCTTGACCAAACGCTTGGGCTCACTACACATGCGGTGAAGCCATTCTATCCCGACGCGCTGCATCCACACCGGGGCACGTTGTTTTTCGCCGGCCAGGAAGTCGATTGTTGCACCAACACACAAAGCAACTTTTGCTCGGATTCTATCGCGATGCTCATTGACCCAAAGTTCTTGTTTCGGTGCTCCCAATCCAATCACGACAACATCTGGACAGCAAAGAGCGATGCGGCCCAAGATGTAGTTCGATTCATCGGGATCTTTTTCGAAGCCCAGCGGCGGACTGTAAACGCCAACGGTTTCTACATTAGGCCAAGTCGCCTTCATATTGGCTGCCGCAATCGCGGCGACTCCGGATGCGGCACCCAACAGGAACACGCGCAGAGGTCTACCATCGTTGCGTGCTTGATCGTTAAACGAGTCAAACAACTTGGGTACCAACTCGGATCCTGGCACTCGTTCGGGTAACGGCTGTCGGAGCAGCTTGGAAGCCCATACGATTGGATGGCCGTCCGCGAGAATCAGGTCGGCGAATTTGTACGCCTTTCGAAAACCGGCGTTTTCCTGCAACAGTACCGCATGATCTACGTTGGGTGTCACGACGTAACGACACGAGTGTTCTGAGTCTTCGTTAATCCAGTCCCGAAGGCAGCCCACTGCTTCTTTCATTCGAAGCGCGTCGATCTTAATTCCGAACAGATCTCTTTGGACAGTCATATCAAGCAGTTTTTTGGTGTCAAAATAGCGTTTACCAAGTCTATGTCGCAGTTTTGACCAAATCGTTTCGCGTTGAATTAGTTGCCGATACCGGTGTTGTGGAAGTAGTGAATGTGACGATTGTTTGGGCAATTCGAACGAAGCCTCACTTTGGCCCGTTCCTTGGAGAAGGGAACTTAATGAATAGTTTGAGAATCACATTGAACGGCTCGAATCGTAACCAAAACTTTAGAAAGCCGGTTTTTTTCGTGGTTTCACCGATTGTCTGAGAACAATATGCCCAATTGGAAATCGAACCTGATCGATGGTTATCGTTTGGCGACCTGGCCCTTGCGAAAACTGCGTTTGAGGCAAATGCAGCGAGCGGGTCAGGTTCCGATTGCGATTCTGTTTTATCATCGAGTCGACGATGAATACCCAAATGGCTGGACCATCACTGAAGCTGGATTCGAAACCCAGATCGAATGGTTCCAAAAGAACTTTGAATTGGTTGATTTGGAAGAATGTCAGCGAAGAATCAGCAGTGGCTTCAACGATCGACCAACTTTATCGATCACATTCGACGACGGATACGCGGATAACTGTGCTTTCGCCTTACCGATGTTGATTCAACGCAAGATCCCGGTGACTTATTTTGTCACAACTTACCACACCACGCGAGGCGAACCATTTCCTCACGATGTTGAAAAGGGAGTACCACTGGTACCAAATTCTATTGAGTCGCTTGCCGCGCTTTCAAGAGCTGGAGTGGAAATTGGTGCACACACCCGAACCCATGCAGATTTGGGTGCGATGCCAAACTCTCCTCAACTGATTGATGAAGTATTGGGTGCAACCCGAGATCTTGAATCCTTGATCGATCAAAAGATTCGCTACTTCGCATTCCCATTCGGCTTGCATGCGAATCTGAATCCTGCCGTCTTTCGACTGCTGAAAGACTTCGGTTTCAAGGGTGTTTGTTCCGCGTACGGTGGATTGAATTACGTTGGCGATGACGCGTTTCATCTGCACCGACTTCATGGAGACCCTTGTTTCTCACGGATGAAAAACTGGCTGACTTATGATCCAAGGCTTCAGTCTACGAAAAGATTTGACTATGAGACACAACCTGAGGTGAGTGCTGCGGATACTGGGAGACCCTCAGGAAGTGTGAATCAGCCGAGCGAACCTGTTGCGCACT
>CAMYNE010000003.1 GCA_947259675.1 uncultured Pirellulaceae bacterium | reverse complement strand
CAGGCGCTGATCAATGATCCCGAATTGATTTTGCTCGATGAGCCAACGTCGGGACTGGATCCGCTCGGTACGCGCGAAATGAAGGACATGATTTTGCAGTTGAAGAATGAAGGCAAAACGGTCGTCATGTGCAGTCACTTGCTGGCCGACGTTCAGGATGTTTGCGATCGGATCGCAATTCTTTATCAAGGCGACCTGAAAGAACTGGGACGCGTCGATAGCCTGTTACAGGTTACCGAAGAAACCCAAGTCCGCACCAAAGGGCTTTCTCAGGAGGCGCAAGAGGAAATCAAGTCCGTCGTTGCGAAGTACGGGGGCGAAATCGTTTCAATGGAAAATCCGAAAACAACATTGGAAGACTTGTTCTTGAACATTGTTCGTGAGAGTCAACAACGGCCCGGTCGGCGGTCAAGTGGTGTTGAAGCGCCGAGCGAAGAGCCGTCCTAAGCAAACAAAAAACGCAGTTATGGATCAATTGAACTGTCAGGTAAAAGCCTAGTTAATCATGGTTGTTGAGAATTTCCCGAACTTTATTACTTGGATCTCCGGTGCCGCAGGGCTGTTTGCCCTGATTTTGCTGGTTGCCGTCGTTCTCGGTATCTTTTTTGGCTATGTGGTCGCCTCGTTTCGACATGGGCCCTTTGAAGCGTTTTATGTCGTTGCCCAGGTGGTGGCCCAGGCGATTCCCGATTTTCTGGGAACTTCGTTTCGACGCGTCTGGGCAATGGCTCGGTTGGCGATGAAGGAGGCAATTCGTCGGCGAGTCATTTTGGTATCGTTTGTAATCTTTTTCTCGGCGCTGTTGTTTGGCGGTTGGTTCATGAACTCCGGCAGTGACCATCCGGATCGGGTTTACGTCAACTTCGTGCTTTGGGGTACGCAATTATTGGTCCTGATGGTGGGCATGCTGATCAGCGCGTTCAGTTTGCCTGACGATATCAAAAACAAAACCATTTATACGATTGTGACCAAGCCGGTTCGCTCGACCGAAATCGTGCTCGGCCGGGTCGTTGGGTTTGGCGTTTTGGGGACGCTGCTGCTCACAGCAATGGGGCTCGTCAGCTTCTTCTTTGTCTGGCGAGGACTCGCGCATTCGCATCAGCTAGTTGGCGAACAGCAGACGATCGCTGTTTTCAAGGACATTGATCAAGAGACGAAACGTTCGAGCCGAGGGACCCGTGTCTCTGAAAACGCAGTGATGGAGGCGGAAACCAATTCGGTCGACGGCCACTCGCACCGAATTGAGATCATTGAAGATGTTCGCGATCCCAATGACGAACCGGCGTTCAAAGACAACATTGTCAGTAAGACCACACGCGATGATGGGCAAGTCGTTTACCGGCGACTGGTGTGTGCACCGATTGGCGGCCATACCCATCGAGTGACGACCGACGCCAGCGGCAAGATCACGATTGGGAGCACCTCAGGATTCTTCCGGGCTCGAGTCCCAGTCTACGCGGATGAGCTTCAATTTCACGATCGTGAAGGAAGGATCAACCAGCGCGGAATTGACGTCGGGCGCGAGTGGCAATATCGAGGCTACGTCGATGGTGGCTCGATGATTACGCCGAATTCGCTTTCAAAAGCCTATTTTGATTTCGAAGACTTCAAGGAGTCGGAGTTTCGCGGCCAAGAGATCCTGCCTCTCGAAATGACACTCAGTGTTTTCCGGACCTTCATTGCCGATGTCGAAAAACGCGTGATGGCAAGCATCTCTTTTGAAAGCCTGCCCGACGATCCGGATACCGAAAACCGTATTCAATCGGATTCCATCATTTTTGAAACCAATGAGTACTCTCTGCAGACGATTCCGATTCCCCGCAAGCTTCTCGGTCGGATCGTCGCACCCGATGGGACGGTCGTCGAACAGGGAAATTACGACATTTTCGAAAACTACGCTAAAAACAAGAAGCTTCGTCTGAATCTGCGATGTGAGGATCGCAACCAATACATTGGCGTATCCAGAGCTGATGTGTATTTTCGAGCCCAGGATGACGTTTATTGGATGAATTTCGCAAAGGGCTATCTCGGGATTTGGTGTCAAATGATGATCGTGATTTCAATGGGAGTTGCGTTTAGCACGTTCCTCAGCGCTCCGATCACCATGTTGGGAACCATGGTGATGTTGATTATTGGATTCAGTTCGCCGTTTATTCGAGACTTAACGCAAACCGATGTTTCCGGGGGCGGACCGATCGAGTCCTTCTTCCGACTGGTGACGCAGAAGAACATGGAAGTCCAGCTGGAGACTTCAGTCGCCACGACATTAATGGAACAGACCGACAAGATGATCGTTGCCCTGCTCAACGCGTTGACCTACCTGGCACCTAACTTTAGCAATCTCAACTTCGCTAATTTTCTGACCTACGGTTACTCGGTCGATTTTGATCGCATCCTGGTCGCGGTCGCGATTACCTTCGCGTTTTGTTTGGGTCTGTCGATTCTGGGTTATTTCTCGCTGAAAACCCGTGAGATTGCAAAATGAATAATAAAAGTTTTGTACGAAAAGTTATCTATATCACGATCATCGGAGCCTTACTGATTCCGCTTTCGCTCGTATCACGCCCGGCCACGCGTGATCGAAACAATGACGTAAAGGACGTGGGCGGCAAACTGGCCCGCTTGCGCGAGGACTACAATCTTTCACAAGCCAAATTGATGGAAATCGATCCGGCCAGCGAAACGATGAAGCTTGCGACGCTTGGATTGCGCGGTGTTGCAGTGAATCTTCTCTGGATGCAGGCGATTGAACACAAGAAAAAGGAAAATTGGGACCAACTGGCGGCGACGTTACAGGCCTTGATCAAGGTCCAACCCAACTTTGTGAAAGTCTGGGAATATCAGGCTCACAATCTCTCGTACAACATTTCCATGGAATTCGATGACTACGAGTACCGTTATCATTGGGTCAAAAAAGGAATCGGATTTCTTCGGGATGGAATTCCTTACAACCAACGAGATCACCGTATGCCAGACAACCTGGGTTTCTTTACGGGGATGAAGATCGGCCGATCCGATGAAAAAAATTCGTTTCGAAGAATGTTCCGACAAGATGAAGATTTTCGCGAGAGCATGGCGGACTATATCGAACCCGATACCTACGATACGCGTGAATACGGTCACGACAACTGGAAGATGGCTTATCAGTGGTATGAAATTTCGCGAAAGATGGTCGAAGATCAGGGCTTCGAACAACACAATGGTGACGCGCTTTTTTATATGCGGCAACCTGCCCAGTTAAGAAACCAGGCCAGCTCTTTAAAAGAGGAGTTTCGCTCCGATGAGATCATTCAGGAAGTCTGGCGTCAGGCTTACGAGGAATGGGTCAAATACGGTCAACGACAAATCGTCAATACGCGCGGCGTGATGGTCACCATGGAAGGAATGATTGAATACGGTTCGAAAATTGAAGAATTGCGCGAAGAACTTGATGCCTTAGTTCCGGAAGGAACCCGCAAGGAGTTCACGGATCTGGTTACCAAGGACATGAACCTGACCCCGGAACAACAACGCGTGCTTGACCTCCCGCCAGAACAACGCACGGATGAAGAAGCCCAATTGGCCGCAGAGATGATCGCTTTGATTCTGGATCGAGACAAGACAATTGACATCAAGATCATTTCGAGAGCTGAAGAGAAAGATCGGCTGGCGGCAAGACGTATCGTCGATCAGATTTTGATTTTGTTGAGACAGATGTATTCGATTCGTCAGCAAGACAGTATCAACAATTATCGTTACTGGCGCGAGCGAACAAAAACTGAGGCCAGCGATCTCGCGTTGCAAGCGCGACGAATTATGTACGACGCTAATGAAGTTCGCCGACAATCCATTTTTGATGACGAATATCAATTTGATTACAAAACGAAGGAAAAAAAGATCATCCAACAGGGCGCAATTTCGTTGTACGAACAAGCATTTGCAGCCTGGGAGAAAGTGTTTACCGAATATCCCGATATGCAAGTCGGCGATCTTGGTGACCGTGTTGTGGATCGGCTCAGAGAATACCAGGAAATGCTAAAGATCTCTGGCATCGAATGGCCAGAAGATTTTCCACTGCAAACGTTTATCGATGTTCGAAATAGGAACGGGATGCCCGACGAATTGCCAACCTCCCAGGATATCGAAGACCGTCGCGCCGACCGGCAAGAGGCGGAGGATCTGGAAAAAGAATCTGCAGGTGACAACGAAGGATAACGTCGCGGTTCGGTTTAGACTCTTTTTTGCTCGTGAGGGCTGTCCCCAACACGAAGGTTGTTAGCCTCACGCCTACGCGGGAATTCCGATTATTACTCGCGAAGCTCTTCCAGTTCTTCCCAACGCTGATATGCCGTTGTCAGCTGCTTGTCCCGTTCTTTCAATAACGATTGGCTTTCGGCGATGATTCCACCCGCTTGTTGATAGAAACTCGGATCGGCCATCGCAGAATGTAGTTCGGCAATCTCGGCTTCAAGTGATTCGATTTCTGAGGGAAGATTTTCAAGCTCTCGTTTTTCTTTGAACGTGAGCTTGCGAGGTTTTTTGGCAGCCTGATTCGATTTGACCGAAACCGTTTTTTTGCCCGGCTTGGCAGTCTTGACAGCTTCCACCACGGGTCGCTGCCGTACCCAATCGTCATAGCCGCCGTCGTACTCTTTGACATTCCCGTCTTCGAAAGCGATCGTACTGCTCACGACGTTGTTAAGAAAAGCTCGATCGTGACTGACGATAATCACCGTTCCTTTGTAATCGATCAGACGTTCCTCAAGTAATTCCAGGGTTTCCGCATCGAGATCGTTGGTTGGTTCATCCAAAATAATCAGGTTTGCGGGTTTTGCAAAAAGCTTCGCGAGCAAGATGCGATTCCGTTCTCCGCCGGAAAGAAAACGAACCTCCGTTCGCGCTCGTTCCGGCGCAAACAGGAAATCCTGCAGGTAACCCAGAATATGTTTTTTGGCTCCGTTGATTTCCAGCGATTCATATCCATCGGCAACATTGTGGGCAACCGTTTGATTTTCATCCAGCTGTTCTCGAAGTTGGTCGAAATAGGCGATTTGCAGATTCGTGCCCAACCTGACTTTCCCAGCGTCTGGTTTAAGCTGTCCAAGTAGCAGTCGTAATAAAGTTGTCTTACCAGCGCCATTGGGGCCAATGATACCGACCTTGTCACCGCGCATGATGGTCGTGGAAAAGTCTTTCACAATTGGCAGATCGGGAAAGCTGAATGAAATCTCTTCAGCGTCCAGCACCAGGGATCCGCTGCGTTGCCCTTGTTGGATCTGAATCCTGCTGGTTCCGAGTTTCTCACGACGTTGTTGACGCTCCAAACGCAACTTTTTGAGTGCCTTGACACGGCCTTCGTTGCGGACGCGCCGAGCTTTGATGCCCTTGCGAATCCAGACTTCTTCTTCGGCCAGGCGTTTGTCGAAAAGTGCGTTCTGTTTTTCTTCTGCTTCGAGAGCCTGTTCTTTGCGAACAAGAAAGGTATCGTAGTCACACGTCCAATCGAAGATTCGCCCGCGATCAATCTCCAAAATTCGATTAGCGATATTGCGCAAAAACATCCGGTCGTGGGTGACAAACATCAGCGACATGTTGGATCGTAACAGAAACTCTTCCAACCAATTAATTGCATCGAGATCCAAATGGTTGGTCGGTTCATCCAGGAGTAGCAAATCTGGAGACGATACAAGTGCTTGGGCGAGCAGGACGCGCCGCTTCATTCCGGATGACAATTTGTTGAACTCGTCGCCCCGATTCAGTTCCATCCGGCTGAGAATATTCTCGACTTGATTCTCAGCTTTCCAATTAGCCTCGTCTTGCGAAGAGGTTTCAAAAAGTCCTTCGCGAACCACATCCGCGATTGGCCCCTGTTTGTTTTGAGGCACTTCCTGTTGCAACATGGCAATCCTGGCTCCGGCCTGGACCAATACCTGGCCTGAGTCGGGTTCCACGCAACCAGCCAGGATTCGCATCAGTGTTGTTTTGCCCGCTCCGTTTCGACCGAGCAGGCCGATTCGTTGGCCTTCGTCGATTTGGCACGACACATGGTCAAGTAGTGGTGGACCGCGAAACCCAATGGTCAAGTCGCGGATGGTTACTAGCGGCATTTGCAGTACGAAATTTCGGTTGCTGGAAACTTCTAGTGGAACTTTTCTTTCACAAATTCACAAGCCTTGCAGTCAATGCGGAATGCGGAATTCAAAGGTCCCCCTGATCCGACGACAACACGTGAGGGATTGGGACACGGTCTCCGAATTAGACCAACTGCACTTGAAATTGAAAATAAATCGGAGAAGATCGGTTCATGGAAATCGGAATAATCTCAGACACACACGGCTACCTTGATCCGCGAGTTTTTAAGGCTTTTGAAGACTGTGATGAAATCTGGCATGTCGGAGATTTTGGCTCGCTGGAGATCGCTCATCAACTCGCAGCGGCTAAGCCGTTTCGAGGCGTTTACGGCAATATCGACGATAGTTCGATTCGAAACGCATTCCCTGAGGACCTACGTTTTCAAATCGAAGGCGTCGATATCTGGATGACGCACATCGCCGGCTATCCTGGTCGCTACAGTCGTCGGGTTTCTAAGTTGCTGAAAGAAGATCCACCCGACGTTTTGATTTGCGGGCACTCGCATTTATTGCGAGTCGACACCGATTACAAACACAACAAGATGTTATGTGTGAATCCGGGTGCCGCTGGCAATTATGGCGAGCAACTCATGCGGACGTTATTGAAGGCCGAAATCGCAGACGGTGAATTCAAAAACATCCGCGTTATCGAATTGGGACCAAAAGGAGGCGGTCCAAGATTGCGGGGCTGACAGACTGGATTGTGACAACCACGAAACACTCTAAATCCACGAACGTTCCGCGCAAGTTGTGTTCGTGTGTCTAGTGTATTCCGTGGTTAACTTCATTTAAGAATTCAAATCCCTATCAGTATTCAACGTCGTTTACTAGAATTCTAGCGGTGTGATCACCACAACATTTTCTAAAGACCCTTCGATGAAAAATATTCGGAACTTTTGCATTATTGCCCATATTGATCACGGCAAGTCGACTTTGGCCGATCGATTGATCCAGGCCTGCGGTGGCGTTACGCAGCGCGAGTTCCGCGACCAGATGCTCGACTCGATGGACATCGAGCGAGAACGGGGAATCACCATCAAAAGCAATACGATTACGCTTAACTATCGCGCCCCGGACGGTCAAGACTATCTGCTGAACCTGATCGATACACCTGGCCACGTTGATTTTTCGCACGAAGTCCGGCGTTCCCTGATGGCGTGTGAGGGAGCGTTGATCGTTGTCGATGCTTCTCAAGGAGTCGAAGCTCAAACGGTTGCCAACCTTTACCTGGCGATGGAATATGATCTGAAACTTCTGCCCGTCATCAACAAGATCGATCTCCCGGCCGCGGACGTTGATAAAGTGCGCGAGGAGATTGATGAAGATTTGGGGCTGGACCCGTTTGCGGCGATCCCTGTTTCCGCGAAGACTGGGATCGGCATCGAAGACGTGCTAGACGGAATCGTTGAAAAACTGCCGCCACCCAAGGGCAACCCGAACGCGCCGCTTAAAGCCCTGGTTTTCGACGCTCATTTCGATAAATATCGAGGCGTGATTCTCCAGTGCCGCGTGATGGAAGGCACCCTGAAAACGAAAGACACGATCCACTTCATGCACGGCGGCCGCGATTATAAGGTGGATGAGTTGGGCTACAATCAGTTCAAGCTCAATCCAAAGGATCAGCTGAGTGCCGGTGAAGTCGGTTACATTGTCGCCGGTGTGAAGAGTGTCCAGGACATTGAGATCGGCGACACGATCACGCTATTAGAACGCCCGGCAGCCGAGCCGATTCCCGGTTATCAGGAAGCCAAGCAAGTCGTCTTTTCCTCCATCTATCCGATGAGCACGGACCAGTACGTGGACCTCACAAAGGCCTTGGACAAACTTGCGATCAACGACGCGGCGCTGACCTACGAAAAAGACAGCTCGGCTGCCCTCGGCTTTGGATTTCGTTGCGGATTCCTCGGCCTGCTGCACTTGGACGTAATTCAAGAGCGATTAGAGCGGGAGTTTGACCTCGGTCTGGTCATTTCGGCTCCGTCGGTGAAGTACAAACTGACTTTGAAAGACGGACAGGAGATCGAGGTAGATAACCCTAGCTATTGGCCCGATCCAACGATGATCGAAACGGTCACCGAGCCCTTTATTAAAGCATCTATTCTGACTCCCGAGGCGTATGTCGGTCCAGTCATGGAGCTATGCCGGGAACATCGCTCGGAGAGTCAAACGATGAATTATCTCTCCGCTGGTCGAATTGAAGTGATCAGCGAAATGCCGCTCGGAGAGGTTCTTTTCGATTTCTATGGCAAGCTCAAAATGATCACGCGAGGATACGGCTCATTTGACTATGATCCGATCGAGTATCGAAAAACTGATGTGGTGAAAGTCGATATTTTGGTCAACAAGGAGCCGGTCGATACGCTGGCTTATCTGGTTCATCGCGACAAGGCACGAACTCGGGCGCTTCATTACTGCGAACGACTTGCCAAAGAGATTCCCCGCCACCAGTTCAAGATCCCGATCCAGGGCGTGATTGGCGGCAACGTCATCGCCCGCTCAACGATCGCGCCTTTCCGTAAGGATGTAACCGAAAAGCTTTACGGCGGCGACGTGACGCGAAAGAAGAAACTGCTCGAAAAACAAAAGAAGGGCAAGGCCAAAATGAAGCAGTTCGGGCAGGTCAACATCCCCCAAAAGGCTTTCGTCTCAGTGCTACGGGCTGATAAGGATTAGTGGACTTTCCGCAACCAAACCATGTCCGGCGAAGTTGTGGATAACTTGGCTGTTTGTATTGACGAATTAGATGGAACATCATGCAAAGGAAGATTTTCAAAAAGAATACATTCTTCTGCTAGAGCATTTTCAAAGCTATTGTTCAGTGGCTGAGGCATCCTGCGCATCCTGCTCCAGTACTGCGGCTGGAAGCCACAGCCACGCTTGCGAATACCAATTCTGAAGTGCTCTAGACAAACATGAAGTCGAATATGATCCGAAATATGTCTGGGATTGAGTGTGTCGACCCTCCGGGCCTTGTGATGGTCTGGAGATTCGGATCCGGTGGCTCACGCCACCGGCAGAGGATGTGTCGACCCTCCGGGCCTGAGAACCCGCGCCGACAAGGACTAGCGATGTTTGGCGATCACGCGTTCGAGACTGCCCAGACCGCGCTTGAGCGTCTCCATCTCCGGCCCAAAGCTAATTCGACAGTAGTTGTGGTATTGGCCGTAGCGTCGTTTTTCGGGGTTTACATCAAAAAACACACCCGGCACTGTGATCACGTTTTCGCTGAGACCCGCTTCAAAAAACGACAGGCCGTCGTCCAGTGGCTCCGGCAGGTCTGTGAGATTTGCCCAAACGTAGAACGTACCCTCGGGTTCGGCCTCGACTTTCACACCAAGCTGTTGCAATCGCTCGAGTACATAGTCTCGCTTCTTACGAAACAGCCTCTGCATCGCCGCTGTTTTTTTCACGACCAATTACGGATCGAGTAAGTCCAAAATGTACGATTGAAATGGATGGTTGGCGCCGCCGTCGAGGAATGAGCCAGCGCTGGTGATCGCGTTGATGGTTTGCTTGGGACCAAGGGTCCAGCTGATCCGCCAGCCAGGGTATCGCCAATTCTTGGTCAGCCCGTCGATGATCACCACCGGATCTTTTTCCACGTCGTCGACATGTGCCGCGGCCGAGACCATTTTGGGAGGTCCGTCCTGAGGGCCGGTATAAATGTAGTGCGAGTAAAACTCATCGAGGATCAACGAGCATCGATACTTACCCGTCATCTCGACCAGCTCCGCCAATCGATTTCCTTCAATGACCTGGCCCGTGGGATTCGTAGGGTTACTAATCAGCAGCGCTTTGAGGCCACGACCGAGCACTTCTTTTTTGAGCTGCTCGATGGAAACTCGGTAGCCAGCTTCCGCGTCCAGCAGGATCGGGATCGGCACGAAGGCTTTGAAAATGCCCAGCAGTTCCTCATACGCCGTGTAGTCGGGCAGGAAGTGCCCCATGTTGATGTTACCCAGCGCGGCCGCAACGCGAGTTAATGCCACCCGGCCGCCACCCGAGATGCTGACGTTTTCGTAGGTGTATTGCGAGGGCTTGTCGTGGCGGTACAACGCGTTGTACATCTCGGCGATGCGCTGGCGAAGATCCAATTGCCCCGAGATCGGGCTGTATTCATGTTGTGCGGGATCCATCGAAATCGCCGTGATCCGCGGCGGCGCTCCGTCGATCGGCCCCACCTCGGGGGCTCCCTGGCCCAGGTTGGCCCAATCATCGCTTCCGCGTCGAAAGCCACATTCGGCCGCGCGGTGCATGACATAGATCACTCCCGTCCGCGGGACGCGGCGAAAGCCTGGAATCGAATCACCGGGACTCAATGTGGTACCCCTCCCCCAACGCCGAGTATGAAAAATAAAATCGCGGAGAGCACCGAGCCTCGATTCCGAGTGGTAAGCCGAGCGGTACCCCTGGCATTGAAATAGACCCTGATTTGCAGGCCGCCGTCAACGCCTGGCCGGGGCTCTTGGCTCTGAAAAACGCGCCATTTTAACAACCAAATGGTTGTTTCTTTAGCCCGTAAGGGAAATCCAACAAAAGTCGCCGATTGCACTTGATAACGGTAACATATGCCCCACAGTTTGTTGCGATGATCGCCTTCGTACTCTTCAAAGCCGATCTCGAACAGTTCGCGCAAATCATCCGTCGCTCGGTCGTCCGGCCAGCTAACCTTTTTTCGGGACGAATACTGAGCAGTCAACAAACCCGTCGATTCAGAGCAGCGAGTATCTCTGCGTTCTAGCCGGGCGTCGTGATTTGCCTGGTACCAACAACAGATCCAGCACCAACAACAGATCCATCCCAGGATGATTGAAATCACTTTTTGCGTTTTGTGTCGTTTTCAATCGGCGGCAGGAAGAGTTCGTCATCGGACTTGCCAGGGTCCAGGCGGTTTGAATCGGTTGGTCGGTAGTAAGAATTTGGATCAAGTTGCGGGTCGTCTTGTTGTTTGCTTTGGTCGCCGCCGTTTTGCTCAGGTTGGTCCGGCAACAGGAACGATGGAATACGTGTAGCGAAGCGACTGCGATACTGAACGTTAGCTGGCTGGCACTCGACACAGCAACTTCGGCAACACCGATCACACGACTTTTTCTGTTTCCACCATGCCAGCTCTTCGCAAAACGATCGCGTGCCAACGACGATGCGATCACCCGGTTGAAGTTGATAATTGGTGGTCACGTCGCCAAGTTGTGTGATTTGCCGGTAGCAGACGGGAAGGACGACGCGACATTGATCTGGGTCAGTAGGACGGACGAGAATGATATCGCACGGCGATGCCTTAGAAGTGAGCCCGCCGGCGCGTAAGATGGCGTCCAGCACATGTTCGCTGCCATCAATCGGATAGGCGGCGGGCGAGCCAACCTCGCCAATTACGTAGACTTTGGCTGCATTAGTTTCGGCAAGTTGAACATTGATCGATTCTCGCTCGCCGGACGTTGCGATTTGGCTTTCAATTACTTCCTCAATTTTTTCGACCGTCAGGCCGGTCACGCGAACCCGACCGAACTTGCCGAGATCAATCGTGCCATCCACTTGGACTTTTTGATCGCCCAACGAACCCATTTGCGATTCCAGATCGACGGGTTCGATAAGAATTCTATCTCCCGGTTCCACAAAGTAGTTGGTTAATTCCGACTTAGCCAACTCGTGCGGCAGGCCAGACGGCATTGGGGAAGCTGCTGCCATTTCGGTTGTCTTTGAGAGCAACTGGAACTGAGCCGGCCAAACGTTAAGCCCAAGACTCCGACAACCGCTCAAACCGCCAACCATCAAACAACACGCACAGAGCGTCATGAACGCCCGAAATGAGCTTTTGGAAATTGACATGGACGCCTTCCGTAATGAACTACAACTCTTTTCCCCAACGGAGTATTGGTATCATTCGGAATATTCGGCATACGCGGCCATACCAGAAGATTCTGTGAGCAAACTCATGAACAGACCTTGCAACCGGCAAACTTTAACATCGTTTTGAACAGCTCGTATCACTCGGTGAGTTCGACCGCTACGGTTTCGAACAAATCATTAGAGAATTCGGTTATTCGTATGCACTGGGTATCGCTAAAGCGTTGCGACTTAAGTTTTGCAAAAACAGCTTGGCGGCGGTTTGACCTGATTTTGGCTGAATAACTGGAATCGACGTAGTGCCGCCAACATGGAGAAAAATCGAGCGATTACGAATCATCTCGTTTAGCTGGTTGATTGCGGCGACTTGCGGAGCCACGCCGAGTAGCGATTGTTGGAATAAGCTTTGGGCCACATTTTGCTGGACGCCTCCACCGGTTTGCAACACAGCATTAATGTCCAGACTCGATCCACTCAAAGCCACTCGACCATCGGCAGCTAGCCAAAATGCGTCGCTGAAGAGAGTCAAATCGATGATTCGCAGTTGGCCTTGTCCGATTCTTGCGTTCATTCGACCGTTCTCTATTTTGGTCGAAGCAAACTGTACCAATGGAACGAAGCGATCAACACTGGAAAGGATGGGGATGCTTTTTACATCTCCGTCCTCAAAGTCAACTTGTACACTACCTGTCAACGCGTTCAAGGAATCGATCTGGCGCGATTTCAAGCTGAAACTGCTGTCGAATGTTCCACTGCCAACAATTTGCTGGAATCCGAACGCCCGACTGATTTGGTCCAGCTTGCCGCGGGTGAGTTTGCCACTTGTATTGAGGGTGAATTGATTTCCTTTTTGAATCAACAATTTTGCATCGAATTTTCCGCCCACTCCTGTTCCGCGTAGATCGCGCGATACTATTTTCTGAAATTCGCCGTCGATCCCAAATTGAGTGGTCAAATCGCCCTTCGCATTTTGAATCGGAATTCCAAACAACATTCCGTTTTTAATCGAGAGACTTCCGTTGAGTTGCACTCCATGATGATAGATTGCCGTTCCCCGATAACTGGCTTTTCCGGAGTAATAACTTGCGTAGCCCGGGCTGAACAAGCCAACCAAACTGTGGATGTCCAGCGACTGAGCCAGAAAGTTAATTCGCGAGCTTCTCAGTTTTGCAAACTCTACTTCGTCAAATTTTAACTGGCCTTTGATTTCGATTCTGCCTTGAGTGAATTCTCCAGCAAATCTTTCGACGAATACATTGTTGTCCGCGTATCGCAATTGAACGGTCAGATCGCGCGTCAGCATCATTCGGTTGAGCATTACCGCCGGCACGTCGAGTCTCAAGCGAGCGACGATGTTTTCTAAAGATGCTCCTTCCGCTGTCAGCTTGATTGAACTGACTCCGGTTATTCGGTTGGCAAACCGGCGATCAAAGAATATTCCAGCCAACCGACGTGCTTGAAATCGGGTGACCTGAATTTGCAAATTCGAGAGTTCAGGATTTGCTTGCGACTTTTTTTGAAGGAAAGAAAGCGGCAAAGACAGGGACGCTACGCTGACTCCACCCAGCAATTGACCCTTGATATTTGTCGATAAGGTTCGGTCAGCAATTCGACCAACGAATTCAAGTTCTCCGACAGACTGGCCTTGGAAATTCAGGTCAACCAAACGACCCTGCAAACTTCCCCTCCAGCCCTCAAGAATCTCTTCAGCGACCGCAGCTTTCGTAAGTTCCAGCTCAACTGTCGCCATGCCTTTCAATGTTTCCAGCTGTTTCGGCGCAACCCTATCCACAAATGGTCCTAATTCAAAATCGACCACCCTCAAACGCAAGCGATGTTCGCCCGTGCCGTCGCGCCGAATACTCGCAGCTCCGGCGACTCGCCCATTTTTATCGAGTAATCGAAAGCGTTGCACTCGAAACTCGTTTTTATTGAACGAAACATCCGCCAATTCCAGCCGCAGCAACTGGTCTCCCACCATCGCGATCGAGCTTGAAAGGCTTGCCTTTCCTTGCTCCAGCCAGTTGTCCAGCGAACCTGAAACGTCAAAACTTCCGACCGCCCGAATTGGAATTGAATCGGAACCAGTCCCGCCATATTGAACCTTCAGATCATAGTTTTCCAGTTGGCCATCGGCCCGGTAGTCCCGGAACTGAGTTGCACGAATGGTTGCCCCGGATTCGTCGACCAGATTAATTTTGATATTTGATCGCAGCGAACCTTGGCCTTGGCGAACGGCCAACTTGCCATTTAGCTGGTTTTCAGCTTGTGTTTTATTCCATTCCAGATTGGCTTCACCCATTTTTGTTCCGGCCGTCTCCAGCCCGTCGATTTTGAGCCGTCCCTGGGAAGACCAATCGTCAAGATCGTCTCGAGTTTTTGTTTCAAACTCAAAATCACCAGTCGCTCGACCACGGATTGAAACCGGGATTTGAATCCAGCCTAATTCTTCGAGGAGAAGCTGCTGAATTTCCAGATTTGCACTCGCTGGTATTCCGCGAATTAGTCGAGTAACGTCAAGCCACTTTGCCGGGCCTTTAACGCTACCGCCCCCCAATTCCGCCGAAGCAATGTCGAGCCTGATTGCTTCGGGGGTGTAAGTCCCTTGCAGATCAAGCTGCTTGATCTGCTGAGTTTTGACGACCAGCTGCTCGGAAAGGCACGCCGCCGTCGCACGTTGAATCCCAGTCGATCCATTACCGACAACTTTTGCATCCAGTCGAACCGTACCGGCGACATGTTCCGCGAGGTCGTAATTCTTCAATTGGCGAACAAGTTGGCTAATGTCGATGTCCCGTCCAGCCGCCGACAGCTCAAACGGCAGCCCTGCATCCAGTTTGCCCTTGCCGGCAACGCTCAGAAACTGTTCGCCAACTCCGATTCGGCCTTCGGATAGATTCCACGTTCCGTCCGCCAGCTTGACGGAAGCAAATGCATTCCCCGGCGTCTCGACCCAAGGCAAAGCGACATCCGTCAGTTCTAGTTTGGTGCTGACTCGCCATTTTGCCGGATTCGAAACTGAACTGATTGGAACCGTTCCCTCGAATGAGACGGAACCACCAGCGTTGTTAATGGCCACGTCGATGCCAAGCGACCGGAACAGTGGGCCTAATTGGACGCTATCAATTTTTGCGTTAAGCTCAATTTCCGATTTCGCAACGGTTAAGATTTTCGCGTCAGCGCTGACAATACCAACGAGTGATTGAGCTTCTGGAGATCGCAACTCACCTGCAATTTTTCCAACGTACCAATTTCCATCCGCAAAACCGAATCGGACGCTCGCGTCTGCAACCCTCCACTGATCAATCCCGAGATCGGCAGAGCGAATTTCGCCTTCGATTCGATATTCGGAAAAATTGAACCAGCTCTTGTCGCTTCTTTGTGCCCAGATCCAGCCCGAGAGTTCGCCGTCCAATTCAACCGGTATCTCGATGCCGATTCGTCCAAGCCAGATTTGCAACGTTCGAACTGAGATGCCAGTAAAATTGTAATCATAAGATCGCTCGTCGCTCAATTCCTCGCGCGGTGCAACTCCAGCGGGCCAATCTGACTCTTCGGACTGGGCCTGAGCTGCGATCGCGAAAACGTTGCATGCGGCAAAGGCAAACAACAAGGGTAAAATAACTCGTCGTATCATTTGTGGAATCGCTGTCCCTTCATGAGTGCTAATACCATAGATCGAGTTGGTTTCTTTGAGTTTCAAATGACTTGAATAATTTCAATCATAGGTCTTAACTGTACGTCGTCAGGAACCTGCAGCTGCCGAGCGACATTTTGGCAGCTCCTAACAATGTCGGTAACCGCATGATAAATCTCATCGTTTTCTCCGGCTGAGCCTTGATTGAGTCCGAAATAGAGCGCATCACGGATAAAGTCTGTACGAGTCTTCCAATCGTTTTTGTCGCAATTGATTGCTCGCATCGAATGCCAGCTTCCGCAAGTTTCTTGTGTTTTTAGCCTGTTCGAATTCTGTGGGCCAAATCTAACCTTGAAAACTTGCTCAAGCTCAGTGACGTTTTTGGCAAATTGATTGAAGTCGTCTTTTTATTGGTTTCCTTGGTTAAGGATTCGGAGTCTTAGTTTCTGTATTTGATACTAATCAAGGCAATGGGGAGCTTGTTGTGGCAGTTTTCAAGAGAGCCAAGTGACACAAGCAAAGCTAAATCAATCCTCTCATCGGGATGCACGCTGCTTCGACACACTCCGGATTCGGCATTTGAACTTCATTTGTGGCGTCGCGGCAGCTGTTCCAACTGCTCTTTCAGATCGGAGATCGAAACGATGATTGGATCGATCAGATCAGGTTCGTGGCTATGATCGCGCCAAAGTTCCGGTAGCTCCTGCTGTTGAACTTCTTTTTCCAGTGCGGCCAGCCATCCGGGCAGATCGACGCCGACACCCATCGTCGTTCGAGAAAAAGTCTGGGCCTCATGTTGCAACAATTCAAACGTACGCCGCGATCCCTTGTCGGTTGGATCGCGCATCGCCGGTCCTACCAGCGCCCGCAAACGATCAATTTGCATCGGATGCCCAAACCTTTCTTCCAACCGTCGCCCGATGGACTCCATCCGCACGGAGTATTTATCTCGAAGCTCCTCAAGCCGACCGAGGTATTTGTCGGCTTCGGGGCCTACGCGTTCGGTCAACGACCTCCGCCACATGCGGGCGACGCCGTTTTCAGCGTCGCGAACCAAAATTTCGTGTGCCCAGACAACCGGCTTCAAATTCCAACAGACTCGCTCGTAGCGGCTTCGCAATCGCAGAAAATCGAGCAGGATATAAACCAGGCTACCCTGATCCGATTGGGTTGTCGTCGTGTTGTAATCCCGATACTCGTTGTAGTTTTCAATCACGGCTTCTAGAACGAGAGTGAAATACCGAATCGCCTTTTGCCGCGGTAGTTTGTGATCGAGTTCATCCAGCAATCGTAAGTCAGGTCGTCGCGGCGAGTCGAGCACCTGGTCAAACCAGAGATTGACGCCTTGATGCAAGATTGCGCGAACATTGGCCAGATGCAAAAACTGTTGCGTGAACAGGCCATCGCCATAACGTTCGATAAATTCGACAAGCCGGTCCCATGAAACCTTGTCCACCACTTTTTCCAGAACGCTTAACCGCAACGTTCGGCTATGATCGAGCCACAGGATCAGCATCGTTTCCGTTAACATCTCGACAGAGTCAAACAGCACGTTTTCACATTCTAGAATTACGTTCTGCTCCGTGTCTTCTCCCACCTCAAGCAGATTTTGTTTCATCATGTCGGTCGCTTCGATCAGCGAATGGACCATCGAGGTGTACGCGACCTGGAAGAGCTCATCAAATTCGGTTACGGCTCCCTGCCGAATCGGATGATTACGCTCCATTGCCAACGCCGTAACAGTCAACTCGTGAGTTTCGATCAAAAGGCCAAGCGAAGGGAGGCTTGAAAGCAAGTCCAGCAAAGCCGTCTGAATCACGCGTGCATTGACAATCGCCGCCGGGTCGCCTCCCTTTGATAATGGAACATAGAGGAGAGCCTGATCGTTCAAGTATTCGACCAGTGGCGCGAAATGGTCTACAACCAGTTTCGGATCACGAAGCAACACGGCCGAAAAGACCGTAACCAAAGGCGTCTGATCCCCCTGAGACTCGTTCACGGTTATCGAAGCGGGCTTGTCCAGCGGGGTATCATCAATCAGATGGTTCACCGCCCGGACCACGGCGAGCAGCATTCGCACCGCGTTTTCCGTTTCAACACAAGTCTCGATGGCTCGTTCGAGCAGCGATTCCTTAAACAGCCTGTGTCGATCGTACTCAAACAATGAATCGGTATCGGCTCCCGTACATGACAACGGGTACTGATGAACCGATTGCAAAAGTTCGATCAGCTTTCGGCGGTTGGATAATGCCTGCGAAACCCAGTTGGAAAAAATATCGCGTCGATGCTTCAAACGAGCGCAGATTTTTTCGCAGGGATTGTCTTGATCAATGATTGGCAGTGGAACCGTTGCTGCGACCTGCCAATAGTTCGCGATCGTGGCTTGAAACTCCAGTCGATCAAGAACTCGATCCACTTCCGCTTCGAGAGCGTCGTCGGAACTTAAGCTGGCATCAAATATTGAGCCATCCATTCCATCGTCGGTGGTGTCATGATAAACGACATCTTCGTACGCAGCTCGGAACAATTCATCTTCACCGGAATCCTCCTCTTCGTCGTAGATCTCGTCCAATATCTGTTGCGTCTCGACGCCGCGAGGATCAATTCCGCCGCCTCGATTTAATTGAAACTGGGGCACCTCCCAATAATGCTCGGCATTCGCTTCCACAAAATCGTAGAACTTTCGAATCCGCTTCCAGATTGTTTCCGGTTCGTTGACTTCACTTGAA
>CAMYNE010000002.1 GCA_947259675.1 uncultured Pirellulaceae bacterium | reverse complement strand
GACTAACACCCCTGACTAACACCTTTGCACTGTCTTGAGGTGGTTTTGAGGGGCATCACGCCGAATTGCAAAGAGCGGTTTCACTCGCAAAAAAGCGAGGCAACGTGAATTCGCGGAAAATTCGAAGCGTGATTTCGAATCAACCTGCTTGCCAATTCGCTTATCCTCCGAACGACTCCAGTTTAGTGTTCTCGACAGGCGATGCTCAACCCGAAACTCAAAAAGTTATCTGAGCGGCTTTTTTTCTTGAACCACGATTAATGGCTGTAAATCCTGTCTGTTTCTGGTCCAATTGGACTCATCAACGGACACCTGATCGGGCTCAAGGTTCGCCCGCCAATCCCGTGAAAAATCAACCTGGCGAAAATCCGAATCTCCGAATCACGCCTGGCATCAAGGGACGCGGCTCCGCTTTGCAAATTGCAAACCGCTTTGAAAAAGTCCACTTCGAGCCGGAGTTTGATCAGCTGGAACCAAATGATCAATCCGAACTGCTGAATCGAAAAATCCCAACCGAGTGCTACTTTGACCGTTCAAATTCGATCGTCAGTCAAAACAACAGCCCCGACCTTGATTTCAATTACAGCCTCAATCCTTATCGAGGCTGTTCACGCGGCTGCAGTTACTGCTACGCGCGACCAACTCACGAATTCCTCGGATTCAATGCGGGAATGGAATTCGAGTCGAAAATCGTCATTAAACCAGATGCTCCCAGCTTGTTCCGAAATTGGTTAATGAGACCCGCCTGGCAAGTCGAGCCAATCATGCTTTAACACCAACGGCCAATATCAACAACGGCTATTCTAAAGCAATCATTCAATGTAGACCGGATTACAGAATCCTTTTGACGTGAAACAAACTCATTCCAATGCGTCCTACATCATTAAACAGGTCGATATCTTGGCATGCTCCTGAACTACGCTAGCGGTTCCGTTGCATTCATTTAATCGATCTGTTGGCAGTCAATCTTTTGTATTAGCCTTACCTCGGATCGGGAAAAGTCCTGTATCTTGAGTCAAATTCGAACCAATTGGAACGCGACTTCGTAGCATTCCGATCTAGACCGAGAACAACACTTCGGTCGGTTCTTCCTGATTACGGAAGGGAATCTGAGCATGGAAGCTCGTATCTCGAGAGTCGGCGAACATAAACTTGCAAACGTCAATCCTAAGCTATACATCTTTACGGTCGTTTTGCTGAGTTCCCTGATTTGCGACAGTCTCTTTGCGCAACAGCTTTATCAGGCGGAATCAACCAACTTTGTGGTGCGTGCTCCCGATGCTGGCTTGGCCCAAGTCATTGCTCGAAAAGCAGAAGTGTATCGCAAAGATCTGTCGATTGAATGGCTGGGTTACGAAATCCCACAATGGCAGGAGCGATGTCCGATTCAAGTCGAACTCGCGATGCATGCTGGAGGCGAAACCAGTTTTGCCTTTGTTGGATCCGAAAGAGGAAAAGGCACTCCCATCAGCTGGCAGATGCGAATCTTTGGACCGCCCAATCGCCTGATAGACGCCGTTTTGCCTCACGAGGTAACCCATACGATTTTTGCGACTCACTTTGGTCGTCCGTTACCGAGGTGGGCGGACGAGGGTGCGTGCACAACCGTCGAGCATTCGTCCGAACGAGAAAAAAACCATCGGATGCTAATTGACTTTCTAACGTCAAAACCGTCTCGCGGAATTCCATTCAATCGCATGTTCGTCATGCGAGAATACCCTCAAGATATTTTGCCACTCTATGCACAGGGCTACAGTTTGGCAAAATTTTTGATCAATCAAAAAGGCAAAAGACAATTCATTGAGTATGTTGGCGCCGGGTTGAAAGCCGAGCATCCCGGGCGCGAAATCTCAGCATGGGATCAGGCCACAAACGAGTTCTATGGTTTTGAGAATCTGTCCGAGCTACAACTCGATTGGCTGGCCTGGGTAAAAAAAGGCTGCCGTGACGACGATGCGCCAGCTACGTATGCAATCGCCAAGAACGGTACTGAGTCGTCGCGACCAACCAAACAGACACCTGCGGATATTGATCAGAGTTGGTATGAACGACAATCGCAAATCAACTCCAACGAGAGGTTTTCGGCGAACCGCCAGGCTCTTCCTTCAGCTCAGACTGAGTTGAAACACGTCAAACGAAATCGCAATTCCCTTCACCTGCCTCCGGGGCTACGCTCAAAAACGATCTGGCGGTAGACTCGACCCTTATATCGAGGTCTGAGCGAGATAAGCGCCAATGAGTTTGTTGGATAGCCTGTTCGGTAAACCGAACTTTTTGAAATTTGATGATTGTTATGCGCTCGACCGCGAACGGTTGTGGGAAGCGTTACAGAATGCCTTTCAATCGCAGCTTTCGCAAGACAATGTCGTCATTCTAGTCTGCCACTTCGCAGCAACATTTTCGGCCATTCAGGAAAAATTGATTTTCGCCGATGTCGAGTACGAGATTGCGACTCAACGATTGACGACCGCATGGTTAAAAAATTACAAAGTTCATGCAGGCGGGACCGTGCTGCTCGCCTTGGCTGATTTAATCGACGAGCAGGCTGATTCGCAACTGAAACAACCTTTTGACTCGACAACCCAGCTGGCGATTATGGTTTGTGAACGTCATCCGCTACGCAAAAAAGACCGCCGGATTGAACGATTGGGAAAAGCGTTCCCACTGCCGGTGCAGCTTGGTTACTTTCTTGCACTGGACGACGCTGTTGTCAGTCTGGCCGTGAACGAAACCACACTTCAGTTGCTGAAACAAATGGGTGTAGAAGAACAGGAATTGGTAACGAGCAACATGGTCACCAGACGACTCAACAAAGTGCTTGACCGTATCGAAAAACAAATCAAATCCGACTTGCCTGCTGATTCCGTCGAAGACTGGTTGAAAATCAATGCGCCGACTCGGCAGTGAGTTAGTTAATCGGATTGAGAAAAATCGCGGCGACGACGCTAGCCAAAAATCCGACGAATGTCAGCCAACCGAAAACCGCTCGATCACGCGTTCCGGTCGCTGAAATGATCGGTAGGAATGCCGAAACCACGATTGCGATTCTGATTGCCATGCCTATTTTCATTTTGAATCCAACCGCATCGTAAAACAGCATTTCATTGGGAAGCCAAATAAACGACGCCGATGCGGCGAACGCAAACAAAGCGACTTGAAAGACGTTGCCTTTGCTCCAAACTAAAAGTAATCCGACAATACTTGCGATTACCGCCGGGACCAGGAACAAATAACTTGCTCCGGTAAGTCCCAGCGATGTCAACAATGCGAAAACACACCACACCAGCAGTGATGCGTTCCAAGTCGACTGCGCGTTTCGCAACGGCGGCAAAACATGGACGAGCAAAACGGCACAGCCGATCGCCGCGAACCAACATGCAAGTTCAACCGGAACAGGTGATTCAATCCAGGCATTTTCAAAACGCTGGTCCATCGAAAAAGCGGTGCCTAAAAGCCAGACTGTCGCGGCGGTTAACAGCAATGTGAGTAAAACCATCAAGATGGCGGTGAATAGGCTGCCTCTTGCCAGCTCGCTTCTGCGCCTCCGAATCAGCACCGTCGACAACAACGCCAGTATTGAGATTCCGCTCAAAAACAAGGACCAGGCTTCCGGCCACCAGACTAAAAACCAGCCAAACACATCAAAGTAAACTGCTTTACCCTTAGGCGTATTCGTCAGATCCATTTCCACAAGTTCGCGAATCAAGGTCCAGGAGTTTTGCCCGTGATGTTGCAAGCTACCTCGATCAGCATTTTCGTAATTGTCATCGAGGGTGTGATAGTTTTTTACCTCCCCAATATATGCGAAATTGTAGCCTTGCATGCCGGCGCGACGAAATATCGTGAAGTCCGTGTCATTGGGTAGAAACTTGTAGATCTCATAAAACAACGAAGTCGCCATCGGTCGATCGACCGACCGAGCGAATAACTCGATTAGCCACCTTGAATCGTCACTGGTTTCAAACATCAGACTTGGGCCCGTTGTACCCCGCGCCTCAAGGTTGATGACAACCCCGACATCTTTGGCCCACGGATGCTGCTCGACGAATTTGTCCGCGCCAAGCAGGCCTTTCTCCTCGCCATCCGTAATCAAGAAGATCATGTCGTTACGTTGTTGCGGACGTGACTTCATCATGCGCGCGATTTCCAACAAGGCGGCGGTTCCGACACCGTCATCGGACGCACCAGGGCCTGTTCTAGCGTCGTAGTGGGATGCCAGCATGGTCGCCGGACCACTCTCTCGGCCTGGCAATCGAGCCATCACGTTGACGAGCGGAATCTGTTCGGCGTCCGCTTTTCTCAGAAGATGATGTTGGGTCTCCTGTTGAACTGCGTCGTATCCCCATTCTTCTAGCAACTCAACAATTCGCTGTCGCACGATTTTGATGTGCTCGCTGCCTGCTGGATGAGGTATTCCATCACCCACGAGGGTTTTCAAAATTGAATCAGCACGCTCGGCCGAGAATTCTGTTGCGCTTGCGTCGACCGCACTCAGTGGGGCAGGGGGAGAATATCGAATGTAACCGAGTACCACGATTGCTAACGAGGCAGATAGAGTCAGCGTTAATAACCCAATACCTCTTGGTTCGCCGGTCAACTCCGTCTTATTCGCCTCGCGTTTCAACTCGCCCATGTTTGCAGTTCGTTCACTTGGCATTACTGACTATAAAACGATTTTCGCGACCGTCGATACGACTATTTTTTGCCTAACTCTCGTTTTTGACGAAAGAACTCGGTCAACAAGTTTCCACATTCCAGCCCCATCACACCGGGGACTACTTGAGCGACGTGATTCAGCCTGGAGTCCTGGAGTAGATTAAACAGCGAGCCAACCGCACCACCTTTGGGATCGGTCGCTCCATAGACAACGACCGGAACGCGAGCCTGAACGATGGCACCGGCGCACATAGGACAAGGCTCCAGTGTCACGTACAACGTACACCCCTCAAGACGCCAATCTCCCACCGATTCGGCTGCCTGAGTGATTGCAATCATTTCGGCGTGGGCTGTTGGGTCGCGAAGTTGCTCGCACTGGTTGTACGCTGCCGCGATGATTTTTTCCCCAAGAACGATAACTGCGCCGACGGGCACTTCATCCGCCTCAAACGCGGCGACGGCCTGCTCAATGGCATATTTCATGAAATGTTGATGAGGCAATTCCAACGGGGACCTATCTTTCCTCGGCTGAATTGAGTTTTTTTAGATAAATCTTACGATAGGCGGCAGTCGTCTCAAACGCACATAGGCCCAGTGGCCGCGTAATCAACGTATCGCCTCGTAAAGAAAACTTTCGGCCAACCGTTGAAATATCGACAACCCGTTTATCGTCAATCCAACATTGAATTTTTTCGTCCGCGACACGCACTCTTATTTTGTACCAACGGTCGTCAGCAAAATTCATGACGCTATTAGTTTCGTTGCGAGAGGCATCTTTTCCGTCGACACACGACAATCCGACCACAGCACCCGCCCAGCCTCCGACAATCAATGTGCAGTGAGCTTCGTTGACTGGAAAAGTCAAACCACAGAAGAAATCAATACCTTGCTCCCGTTTCGCTTCGAGTGAAATTTCGTAATCGTTTGTGGGTAAATCTTCGCGCACACAGATCACGCCGGTTAATGGGGTGCCCATTTCCATTGTGAGTTTACCATCGGACGCATGGGATTCCCCTTCGCCGCCAAAATTCGCAACTTCCCATCCTTGGAGTGACGCTCCATCGAACAGTTGAATCGGCCGTGATTCATTGGAATTGGTTGATTTCGAATTGTCGGTTTTTTGACCGTCATTTGAAATGGTAAGAAGTTCGTTGTTTTCGCGTTGCTTCGAATCTTCCGCTAGAGGAGTCACTCGGCTGCAACCAAATGAAATCAGCAGGTCGACCGAGAGAACAACGGATGCGATTTTGATTTTGCAAGAAGAAAAGATCACGGGCAGCACGGGTAGACAATTCACTTGGTAAACAACCGTTGTTTTGATTGTTACAGCGCAAAATGTCAACCAAGTTGTAATTTTTGCCGCACTTGAACGAATAAGAAACACGCCCGGCACGGCGTGTTAACGAATAGTTTCCACGGGAAACCAGAGGAATTCACTTCGACAGGAACTTGAGCCAGCTTTTTTTGCCTTTCTTGTCCTCGGATTCCTCAACTACGAAACCCCCAGCCAGTTTTTCGGCCAGTTCGCAAATTGATTGAGTAATGGCTGCTTTCGGTGCACTTCTGATCAGTGGCTTACCATTGTTTCGGCATTCCGACACAACGCTGTAGTTGTTTGGAATCCGCCAATAGATTTCGCGATCAATGGTTTCTTCTGCTTTGGAAGAACTAATCTGCGATTTATCCAATCCGGTTCGGTTAACAACGATCTTGACCTTGTCTTGAACGCCATCGTACAACTCTAACGAAGAAAGCAGTCGAACCACATTTCGCAAGCAAGGCAAATCGAGCTGAGTCAGCAAGACGATGTGGTCCGACGATTGCAAAGCCGCAACGTCGAGTCGGTTATATGACTTGGAAAGGTCAATTACGAGGTGCGAAAAGGAGGCCTTGAGAAGCCCAAGGACTTTTGTGAAATTCTCAGCCGAAATGGACCCGCCATCTTCGATCTGAATTGGCCGAGGCAAAACATAAACACCAGACTCGTGCTTGGTAAGCGATTTACGCAACAATGCAAGGTCAAGTCGAGAGATGTTTTGAGCCACATCTAAAAGAGTGTAATCCGGAATCATTTCCAGGAAGACGTCTGCGTCCCCGAGAGCAAGGTCCAAGTCGACCAGCACCACACTTCGATCCGGATTTTGGGCAAGGGCACACGCGATGTTAATGGCGATGGACGTGGTCCCGACACCGCCAGATGCACCGGCAACCGAGATTACCGATCCTGATTTCGAACGCGTTGCCCCATCGGAAGACGCAGATACCCGATCCAAGGCACCAACAAGTTCTTCAATCTGAACCGGAGAGTTCAGAAACTCGCGGGCACCACTTCTCATCGCCTTGAGGATCAACTGGCCGTCCGTGCGGCTACTGACGACAATCACACCGCAACTTGGATAGGTACGCGATAGTTTTTCGATCAACTCAAGCGCTGTCGTCTCATCATCATCAATGTCGACAATTGCGACATCTGGAGTCGTTTGATCCACAATCTCAGAAAAGAACTCGTACCGGGAACAGTCGGCTTCGAGCCAGACTTTGTCCATCCCAATCAAATACTTCTTGAGATTGTCTCGCGTTCCTTCATTCGGATCGCAAATTGAGATTCTCAGAGTTCCACTCATCATTCGTCCGTTTGTTAGTTTTCCTGATACCGACTTCGGCTCTCGATAGAGTGCCGAAGTCGGTCAAGATCGTCTGGGCCACTTGTGAAGTTTTTACTTCGACTTCACCACCGAAGAGTTAACACTATCGTCGTTTGAAACTGGGCCATAGGAATCCAGTTCGCGGTGCCGGGCGTTTGCCATTCGACGGGTATCCGAATGACGAAGCGTTGTTGTCACCCTGGAAGTTGTTGGGGCCCTGAAAGTTATTCCCTGGGTTTTGCACGGGATTCGCTCTTGGGTCGACAATATTTCCGCTAACAGGAACAGCTTCCCCTTGAGCGCGAACTTGTGGAAGAAGGTTTTGTTGAACTTGTCCGGAAGGATCATCGAAACGATCGTTGATTGGACATCCTTCTACACACCGTGGAACTTCCTGGTAGCCGTTAAAGTACAGTTCATGATCTGAAGGCGACGTCGTCATCTGACCCAGGCCGAGGCGAGGAATCTTGTCGTTTCCAACTTCGTCGATAAACTTCGGAGTAATCAAGAACACCAATTCAGTCTCTGTTTTCGTTTCCTGGGTGGCTCGAAAAATTGGACCGAGCAACTTGCTGTCCATCAATGTTGGGAAACCGCTGGTTTCAGCCTCTACCTCTTCGCGGTAGTCGCCAGCCAAGGCAAGCGTGTGACCAGCTCGCATTTTGACACCTGTATTAACCCGTCGAACACGGAAACCAGGAACACCAGTTGTTCCCGAAAGGTCGTTTGCGACTTCCGAGACCTCCGCCCGAACTTCCAAGGTCATTTCTCCTTGACCGTGGATGAGAGGCACAATGTCGAGTTTCGTTCCGAAAGGTCTGAATTCGATCGAATTTGTGCCCAGGCCACTGGCAACTGAGATGGGAATCTCACCACCCGAGAGAAATTCGGCTGGACGACCGTGTTGGGTAACCAGAGTTGGTTGGTCCATCAGTTTCGCCACATTGTTTCGCTCAAGTGCATTGATGAATGCATTAAACGAGCTGTCGTCGTTCAGAATACCAAACGAAAAATTCTGGCCAGCAGAGCTAAGGCTCCCGGAAGTTGTTTGAATCAAGTCAGCAACGCTGGAAACAATGTTGAGGTCGGGGCTGAGATAAGCCCAATCGACGCCCAGTTGGCGTAGCTTCGAACGGGATACTTCGTAGACTTTGACTTTAATTGCTACGAGTTGAGATCCGTCGATTTGTATCTGGTTGATGACCGTAGTTGGAAAATAATCCTGAGCAACTTTTAGTACGTTTTCAAGTTGACTTTGCTTGGCCACATAGCCTTTGAGAATCACTCCGGTTTGCAAAGCGTGAACTGTAAGCTTCGAATCTGGGAAATGCGACTCGAGTGCCTTTTCAAGCTTGCGGGTGTCAACGGTGACGTAAATCTGAATCGTCTGGAGCTGGCGGTCCGGGTCGCTGACAGTGATTGAAGAAACGCCTGGTTCGATGCCTGAGATCAGGATCTCATTAGGTGAAACCGGGCTCGCTTTCACAATTTCCGGATTCTCGACCATCAATTCAGGCACTTTGTACTCAAACTTCAGTCGACGGCTTGTGCCCGCTATTATCTCAATTGAATCGACTGATTCGTTTACTTCAAACCGCGCTCCATATCCTTGCCCAAACGCATTTGTTGAAAAGCCGGACAACGCCAGAACGGCAAACCAGCATACAATACTCCCAGTCCATCGCATAATCATCCGTGAATCCTCGCGTTGTGAAGATCATGCTGATGCCGCTTCATAGGTATGAAGCGGTATTGATCGGCATGATGCTTGATTGTTCAACACTTGCTTTCGGCTGATCCCTTTGCGTGCCAGCAAGTGCTCTAGCTATACCTTAGAGTCAGAGGTTTTGTCTGAATCCGTATAGTTAGTTCGAACCTATTCGTCCGGATATTGATCTTCTTCGAGACTGCGGTCACTATCAGAGGATTGCTCGTAATCCTCATTATCCTCAGAGTTTGACTCGTCATCATTCTTGTCGTCAGGAGAAAACCGTGATGTTTGAGGAGGACCGAACGAAACTCGCTCTTCCGACTCCGGAAGGGCTCCAAATGCGTTGTAACGGAATGTCTCTACATCTCCGCCGTTCCAGATTCGAGTTGTCCAGCCATTGGAGTCGCCACCATATGAAGCGGACTGGTATTGTGATGAATTCTCGTGCTGGCCTTCACCGTTTTCATCTTCGCCATCATCGAATATTTCCACCAGACTGCCATCACTCTCTTCTTCATCCGCGTCTTTGCCACGCAGAACCAGCTTGAGTTGAGCTTCTTTTTGGACAAGAACAATCTGTTCCGTTTGTTTTTCGTTTAATAGCACGCCAACGATTGCACTTCCGTTACCGCCTTCACGCTTCAGATCGGAACGCATTTGATTTCCAACCGAAAAAACGGTGATTGCTTTCAAAAACGTCTTGGAAGTCGTCCTCATTTCGTTCTTGCGGCGGACTTTGAAAATGCCGATTACGTCGACTTTGTCGCCCGGGGTCAACAATCCAGCGAATGTGTCGTCGGCGGATACCGGAATGGCGACAACTTTGAAACCCGGTGGAATTACCAGTTCTTTGACACTGTTTTTGTCGACAAGGTCGGTCAAAAGAATCGGCAGGCCCTTGCTCAACCGAGTCACGATGGCCATGTTCTCAACCTGATCAAACGAGGTTGCCGCATTTTCGGGAATGATCTCAACCGGCCAGTTTTCCAACTTCACGTTGGTTTCATCTAATTCATTGCTGTGTTCGAGCGGTTCGACAGAAACCAAAACAGGCCCCAACGAAATTTTGGGTTGCTCTATGGTTCCGCCGCGTCCCATGACTTGGCTGATACCTACGGCGGCAACCAGACCGAATCCCAGGGAGACGATCATCAGGATTAGAGATTTAGATTTCATCGAACTTTCCTCGGCAGTAGCCTGTTTTATGGTTTCTAATTGTTTGGGGTTACGAGCGTTTCCTAGCGTTCATCGCGACGTTTTGATTGGTAAACCGTCCTGGCTACTGCCCCATCCTGGGATCCAACAAACGTCATTCCGTGTGCAAGCACAAATGTGCAAGCATGTCCACATTTATCTCTAACTTCGGCCACAACGGTGATTGAATTCAGTTTCACGTGCGTTGAACGAAATCCACGAATAACTGACAAAAACGGAAGTGGGTCTCCAAGTCAGATTGTTCTGTTGGGGGGGAAACCCGATTTCTAGATCAGCATTCCCATCCAGCCAAAGTAAATAATGGTTCCGATTGCGATTGGAATGCCATAAGGCAATAATCGCATCGAACTTTTGCGGTCTGCTGCAATCGTAGACAGGGCCTCTGGATTTCGAACGGTCATGATTTCATTGATGAGAAAGAAGAACTGATTGAAGTGCTTCTTTGCGCCTCCCGAAATCACGATCATTGCGATCGCCAGGATCGCTCCGACCACTGCTGACACGCAAAAGGCGTAAAACGTTGTTTCACAGTACACCCACGCCCCGATACCGGCCATCATTTTGACATCGCCAGCTCCCATGCCGCCAATCGAGTAAGCAGGCAACAGAGTTGCCAAGCCGACGGCCGTTCCAGCCAGGCTCCATCCGAGCCCTATCATCCAGCCTTGACCTGTCATCGAGTAAGAGATCATGCTGTAGAACCAGCCAGCAATGATCATTGGGTACGTTATTTTGTTAGGAACTCTTAGTTCCTTTCCATCAATGTATGCCGCGACAATTACAAATACTGTCACAACCCAATACGGCCAATTGTCGGCCATCGTAGCCATAAATTCGTTCATTAAACTCTCTCCAACCCCGAGTTTGTGAGTGATTAGTCTGACTGTCGACTTGAATGTTATCGCAGCGACAAAGCGTAACTCACAAATACCGCAATCACGGTAAAAAAGCAGCAAATCAGTTCAAATGCCTGGTTATACGACTCAGGTGAAAATAGCCAATACACTTTTTTCACCTCTGCTTTCTTTATCAAACTTGTTTCTTAAGTGTTTACGCACAAAAAATCCCACCCAGCCGAAATGGCCGGGGGGATTCTTATTTCGATGACCTCAAAAATGTTGCGATCATCCGCATAGGCGATTAAAGGAGAGGACCGCTCTTAGACCGAACTGTGTTCAAGTCAGTTGCGATATCGTTAAACGCAGATGCTGCGTTTGTTCCGATTGCTTGAATCGCTGTCAAGCAGACGATAACGATCAAAGCCAGCATGATGGCGTATTCAACAGCTGTGGGGCCATCTTCAGACTTTAGAAAGTTTTGCACTTTAGTAAAAATAGATTTCATGTCTTCCTCCGACGGATGTGACATCACTCTAGAGAGTGACAACCCAAAAGGGCATAAACATGATCCATTGACGCGGTGGTTACACCTTCCTGCAGTCAAAAGATCAACAATAAAACGTTTTAGCGCTTCCTCAAGCGGAAGCATTTTGCAGGTTTTGCGAAGGCGCGAGCCTTTGCGGGTGGTGCCAAGAACGGGCTTTTTTCGACCCATTTCTTGAACACCAAAACGTATGTCACTTTGTGGGAGAGTCAAACTTGCACGGTCGAATAGATTGTGAATTCTTCAAACTGAATTACTTGCAGGTAAGATTATTCAGTTTGTAGGAATGCACCGGTCGGGGGAAGCTGAAGTAAAAGGTCGCGTTGATCGTTGGCATCAATTTCCATACGGCATGATCATCAAATTTAGAAACCTTCGGAATCGAGACTGTCTTTTCGTCGCCGGTAATATTTCAATCCGGAGAAAAAGAAACACGCCGCGACCACGATTCCGAAATAGGTGAGTGCATACCTGGGGGCGAGAGCCATCGCAATCGCCGTGGCGAAGAGTGCAACCGCCTGAATATAGAATCCTCCATAGAGAATCCCTGCTTTGATAAGAAACGTCATTCCCGCCACGACTCCTAAAAGTGGCGCAAGCGAAAGAACTTGTAATTCCAGCTTCATTTCCAATGGAAACAACAATGCGACGCAGCACATGCTGGCAGCCCAGACGTGAGCAATCTGCCGTTCTACAAAGGTAACTGGCCCCATCCGGCGGCGGACACACCAGAAAACGACTGCCCATGTGCCGAACCCTGCCGTCCACATCAGCCAGTAATGCAGCGGGTTCCTGTCTCCATACAAGTACACTACGTTTGTAGCGACGCAGGCGATCAACAGGACCAGAGAGTGCCACATCCACAACAGTCCCCAGTTCTCAAGCACAGCCGCATGGTGAGTTTCGCGAAATAGGTTGGAAATCACCTGCCCCAGTCGTCCTTCCCGCGCCGAAATAGACTCGTTTCTCAAAAAAGCTTGAAATTCATTGGCAAGATCGCCCGCATTGGTGTAGCGCAGGTCCTGTGGTTTTTGCAGACAGCGCATCGCAATCATCTCGAGATCCCGATTGGCTCGTCGGTTGATGACTCTTGGGGCAACTGGGTCTTGCTCAAGTACCATGAGCACCGTATCAACAGGGGTGGCTCCCAAAAACGGGGGTCTCCCGGTGAGCATGTGATAGAGGATGGCACCCAAACTATAAACGTCACTCACCTGCCGGACTTCCCCTCGCGCCCCAGCGGCTTGTTCGGGAGCCATGTAGGACGGAGTACCGATTACAGCACCCGACTTCGTCAAACTGTGTCGACAGCGATCCTGTTTTGCCAGACCAAAATCCGCGATATATGGAATGCCTTCATCATCCAACAGGATATTGGACGGTTTCAAGTCGCGATGCAAAACGCCCTGATCGTGTGCATAGTCGATGGCTTGGCTGATAACCATCATCAGCTGCGCCGCCCTTCTCGCAGGCATTGGCCCTTTCGCCAGACGATCGCTGAGCGTCATGCCAATCACGAGCTTCATGCAAAAAAAAGAGCGGCCATGATGTTGGCCAATCTCGTAAATCGGAATGATGTTAGGATGGTTCAGGCGAGCCGCGGCTTCTGCCTCGGCTTGAAATCGTTGACGATCAACATCCGAAGCGAATTCACCCTTGAGCATCATCTTGATGGCAATTTCGACTCCGTCGGTCAACCGAGTGGCCCGATAGACGATTCCCATTCCTCCTCGCCCCAACTCTTCTCGCAACAAATAGTCGCCAAGTTGAAAGGGAAGCTCAAGTGACGAGATCGGTAATTCGGGCGTAGGAAACGAATTTGTATTCTGATCACGACCTGCTGCCTGAGTGACGACCAAAACGCCCCACAAATCGCGGAGATCGGATTCAAATTGAGGATATTGATTGCAAACCTCCTCCAGATTCACGTCTTCGCCCCGGCCAAAATCATCGCCCAATTTGGCAATCAAATTAGCCAGTTCTTGCTCAGCCGTATTCAAGGATTCGAAGTCAGGATAGTTGGACACAAGTCGACTTTTTTGAAGTGCTTATCACCTATTGGTTAATCGTATCATCAGGCGGCAGTTCTTCCTGCAACACAGTTTTCAAACGGCGTACCGCTCGGAGATACCTCATGCTTGCTGCTGGTTCTGTCAATCCTAATGCCTGTGCGATGTCCTGGTTTGTGAGATGTTCATAGTGACGCATCACTATGATTTCACAGTCTTTTTCCTCCAGTTTCGTGATCGCCTGTTCGACTTTACGGGCCATCTCTTGTTGCAACGCGGCGGCGGCTGGAGTCAGTCGATCGTCCCCCAACAGTCCCATTAATTGAATGGAAGACTGATCGTAGCCCCGCGGCGCGACAACCGCCTGTTCCCGGTCAACGCTTCGCCGAGCCGAAACTCGATGTCGGCGATGCGCGTCAATGATTCTGTCTTTAGCAATCTGACGAAGCCAAAGGTGAAACGGCATCACCGGATCGACCAGGTAATTCTGCAATCGCCGGTTTGCTTCAACCAACACGTCCTGAACTACGTCACTTACATCGATTCGCCGCTGGATCTTTTGATCTAGTCGCATTCGAACCAACTGGCGAAGCGATTGACGATGTCGATCCATTAATTCGTTGACGGCCAGCTCATTGCCAACTTTGGCTTGAGCCAACAGTTCTTCGGTTTGGATCTGTTCAGGCCACATAAATCTATTATTGTCAAAATCCCGCTTTAGACCACTTGTTGTTAAAGGTGCCATCCCGGAATAGATGCGAAGTTGGGTGCGACAAAACGGCTTGGACTCTGGTTTTCACGAATTGAAGATCGCTAGGGTGCACTTCGTGCAGGTCTTGGGGCGACTTCTGACGCTCGTCCTGTCAGAGTTTGTAAAGACAGTACGAGCGAGTCGATTTGACGAGTGGTGTTGTACAAGTGACAAGAGACGCGAACATACCATTTGTCTTCGAAATTAATTATCGGTACCTCGATTCCGAGACGTTCCCACAATTGATGTTGTAATTCCGTCCACTCGCCTTCGGGAAGCGGAACATGCGCCATCGATCCATACCACCCTTGTGAGCGATCTGCGATGGGAACTGTTGAAAACGCCTCGCACAGTTTTTGTTCTGCATAACTGGCAAGCCAACGCGATCGTCCGCGAAAGTTCTCCATCCCAATTTTTGAAAGATATTCGATCGCCGTCGGTACGGTCAGAAAAGGACTCGGATCCCGGGTTCCTTGCCAAGTGAACTCTTCGTCCCAGGTCTCTGGCAGCGCCGGAAGCAGACGCCCCCAGCTCTTGATCGGGGGCTGAACGCGATCCTGGTAATCGGGGTGAATAAAAATAAATCCACTTCCTAATGGTCCACACAGCCATTTGTGGCAGCTCGCCGTGTAGTAAGCGCATCCCAGCCGATCAATGTCGAGATGCACTTGAGCCGGAGCATGTGGTCCATCGATACAAACGGGTATGTTCCTTTCGGCAAAAGCCCTGCAGATTTCTTCAACGGGCATGATCAACGCTGTTGGTGAAGTAATGTGGCTGACCACGAGTAATTTCGTCTCGTCAGTTACTCCAGCCAGCAAATAATCGACCAGCTGTTGTCTGGATTCAAATCGCTCAGGCAATTTCACCGTCACCGCTTTAGCTGATTGCTTGAGACACGCCCTTTGCCAAATTCGATGCACTGCACCGTATTCATGGTTATTCAGTAATACTTCATCCCCCGCCGCAAGCGGAAAACTCTCGGCCACCACATTCATTCCATAAGTTGCGTTTTCAACAAAAACAAGATTATTAAGAGTGGTCCCGACAAACTCAGCAAGTTTGTCGCGCGCGATTTCCAGATATCCTTCCAGACGGCGAACGTAAAAGTCCATCGGTTGCTGGTCAAGTCTTTCGATCCATTCACGTCTCTTTTCGCGAACCGGGAAAGGCGTAACGCCAAACGATCCGTGATTCAAATAAATCGAATCGGGACGAATGTGCCAATCGTTCGCCAACTCTGCCCAGTATTTGTGATCATCGAAAGCAATCTGGTCAGTCATACGTTCAATCGTTTGAGAGTCAGGCGTTGGCGAAGCCGATACAAAACGCAATCGAAAAACTTTAGCCAGGGTAACGGTTTAGAAATGGCGATTCGATCCTTCACAATTCTCACATTTTAGCCCCGAATCAGCCACAACGTCTACGAGCCTTAAAATCATTTAATCGAACTTAGGCTATCCGGGATAACCAAACTTAATCATCCAAAACCGAAGCTTATCAGCTTGCCAAATAATCAACATTCGGCGACCGGATTAGCTGTTCTTTTTCGACGTCTCGCTCTCTTGTTTTGAAGCAGCCTCTTTTTCTTTGGTCACAGCCGCTTCCAATAATTCCCCGGGGATTTCAGGCTCCACGCCACTGTTCTTGAATTCAAATAACCAAGCTTCGGCGTCTTTAATGCCTTCCTCAAAACCGGCAGGGCCGGGCATTGCTGCTGTACCCAGGCGACCGTCGGTTCGCACCACAAAAATACGATCTGGATGCGCACGGTACGCATGATTTACCGCGTCATTCATGCTGTCGATCAACGTGGGAATGGTCAAACTCTCATCATCGATCAACATTTTCGCAGTCGCGCATCTCTGCTCCTTGTTTTTGTGGTTTAGGATTCCCTTTTCACGTGCAGATTCATGCGGAGCGGTACTGTCGATCGCGTGAGCCTCTTTGATGTAGATCATTCGGAATTCCGCGACATCTTTATATGCCTGGTACATCGTCTCTAATGAACCAACCTGGTCCAGAAACGGAGGTCAGGTATAACTTCCAAAGATAAGGACAACCGGAATCTTGCCGCGGAATGAAGCCAGCTCTGTTTCGCTCTGGTTGTCAAACGACTTTAACTTGAACGGTGGTGCGATCTCTCCGACTTTGGGACCGGTGTTGTTTCTGGAGCGTTGGCTGCGATCGCTTGAATCACGCCGCGCAAGCCGATCCAACTGCTCCGCATTTGGGTTTTTTGTATTCAGTTTTTCGCGGTTCTGCGGCATCATTGAAACAACGAAAAACCCACACACAACCGCAGCGCAAATAAAGAACAAAGTCATAATCGTTTTCATCACAGCTCCGTGTTCGTTAATGCTGGCTGCAAACTCGGCTAATTCCATAGTTCCCGAAGTCGACGATCATGTCCCTAATATCCTTCCACAATAAGCCTGTTTCGGAAGCGACGTTGCCTGAATTTCCAAAAAAAAGCCCCGAATAACGGGGCTCTGTGAACTATCAGACGATGGGCCAGTGGATCACGCTCTTACCTCGACGTCAACTCCTTTGACGGTCTTGATAATCTCCGCCGCAACTTTGTACGGGTCTGCGTTGGAAGCTGGTCTACGATCTTCCAGATATCCTCTCCAGCCGGAATCGACAGTTGTGATCGGAATGCGAATCGACGCGCCGCGGTCGGAAATTCCATAGCTGAATTTGCTGATACACTGCGTTTCGTGAAGCCCCGTCAATCGTTGGTCATTGTCAGCACCGTAAACCGAGATATGCTCATCAATGCGGGGTGCAAACGCTTGACAAATCGTTTCGTAAACTTCTTTGCTTCCACATTCTCGCATTAACGAGTTTGAGAAATTGGCATGCATGCCGGATCCGTTCCAATCGGTTTGGCCCAGCGGCTTGGGATGCCAATCGATTGCTATCCCATATGGCTCACCAACTCGTTCGAGCAAGTAACGCGCAACCCAAACCTGATCGCCTGCTGCGCGGGCGCCTTTTGAAAACACCTGGAATTCCCATTGACCGGCAGCAACTTCCGCGTTGATCCCTTCGACATTGATGCCTGCGTCGAGGCACAAGTCGAGGTGCTCTTCGATCATCTGGCGACAATGGGCGTTCTTGGCACCGACCGAACAATAATAAGGCCCTTGCGGTGCTGGATAGCCTCCGATAGGAAATCCGGGTGGCAAGTTCGTTTCGGTATCCCATAAAAAATATTCCTGTTCGAACCCAAACCAGAAATCGTTGTCATCGTCCTCAATCGTGGCTCGAGCGTTAGAAGCATGAGGCGTTCCATCGGCGTTCAAGACTTCGGTCATCACGAGGAATGCGTTTCGCCGAGCCGTGTCTGGAAAGATCGCAACTGGCCTGAGTAGACAGTCCGAAGCCTTACCCACGGCTTGTTCGGTCGAACTCCCATCAAAATTCCAAATCGGGCAATCCTCAAGTTTGCCGCCGAAATTTTTTTCGATACGCGTTTTGCTTCGCAGGCTCTGTGTTGGTTTGTGACCGTCAAGCCAAATGTACTCTAGTTTGGTTTTATTCATCCTGAAATTGCTCCGTAACCAGTTTGCGGATTGCGGAATTTGAGAGATTGCCGCAAACAAAAATGTTGAATTCGGCCCGAATCAATCGAGCCACTCCCGGTCTTCGATAATATCAACGACCACGACGATTTCCCAGTGCTACGAAGTACGATTAAGGCGATTCGCAACCCTCCAAATGTCAACTAGAAGCCTCTCGGGCTACATCAATTCAAGGCCTGGCTTTACAATTTCTGGGACCTGCAGATTTGGCCGTGGGGCTGGGGTAATCTCTACGCCCAAAGTGTCAGCTTCGGGCGGACAGGACACCAAAACCAAAATGGACGTTGCCCTGCTCGAATAACCGTTACAGCTCAGAACATTTGCGTTGGAAGTTCAAGGCATTTTTCGATTCCAAAAATTTTTTCCGATTTATTTAACGTGACCAGTAAAAAACGCGTTTTGATTGTTTGCACCGGGAATTCCTGTCGGTCGCAAATGGCTCAAGCTCTCTGGAACGACCTTGGCGGTAGTGAATGGGTTGCAGAATCCGCCGGCTCCAATCCCGCTGGATTCATCCACCCGCTTGCGATCCAAGCCTTGCGGGAGATCGGCTTGTCCACTGACGGGCTCACAAGCAAATCGACAGGCGAATTTCTGGACCAGGAAATAGATTTGGCAGTAACGGTATGCGATCACGCGAAAGAGAATTGCCCTGTTTTTCCGGGCGCTAAAGAAGTATTGCATTGGCCATTTGATGACCCCGCTCAAGCAACGGGCTCGGACGAACATAAGATGAAGTTCTTTCGTCGCGTTCGCGAAGAAATCAAAACCAAAATCAATTCTTATTTGAATTAACCAAATCTACCCATATACTCCCCAGATGACCTCGACTCCCATTTATTCTCTAACAACGCAAACCAAACTCGATTGTGCAAAACTGATCGAAATGGCGTTGCTTGAAGACATTGGATCTACGGACCTTGCAATTGGGATAGATTGCACAACTCATTCGATTGTTCCCAAACATGTAACCGCCTCAGCGGCATTTGTATCACGCGAATCCGGTGTCATTTGCGGTTTAGAAGTATGCAAACTGGCCATTGAAAAACACGCACCTGAGCTCGCACTCGATTGCAAAATTAACGATGGCGATACGGTTTCCGCTAAAGAGACGATCGCCATTCTTTCGGGACCGGCTCAGCAAATCTTGATGATGGAGCGAACTTGCCTGAACTTTCTTTGCCGGTTATCGGGGATCAGTTCATTGACCAACCGGTTTGTGAAGCTAGTTGAACGTACGCAGGCAAGAGTCTTTGATACTCGAAAGACTCTGCCCGGTTGGCGGCGACTGGAAAAGTATGGTGTCTTGTGCGGAGGAGGTGAAAATCATCGGATGGGTTTGTACGACGCGGTGATGATCAAGGACAATCACCTGGCTTTTTACCGTTCGTTTGTCGAAGATTCAGACGACACGATTCCTAATGCCGTCAAACAGGCCCGGCGCTGGATTGAAGCTAACAAACAAAGGCTTCCCAACGGTCAAGAAACGATCTTGCAACTGGAAGTTGACAACCTGAAACAGTTGAAGTTTTCCCTCACATGTGCTCCAGATATTGTGCTGTTAGATAACATGACGATCGAACATTTGTCGCGAGCAGTGCGAATTCGTGATGAGTCAGCGCCGGAAGTTTTGCTTGAAGCTTCCGGTGGCGTTGATTTGGATACGATCGAGAAAATCGCCAAAACCGGTGTAGAGCGAATTAGCGTCGGAGCACTGACCCATTCAGCGGTCAACTTTGACATAGGTCTGGACTGGCAACTTCGATAACTTTTTCAGCAGCAGCCCTTGGCGTGCGGTTTGTCGCCATTTTCTGTTTTGCGATTCAGGAAAACTCGTCTTTTTTCTTGGTTTGGACCAGCTAAGTCCTGGATCTGTCCTACGTTTGTTAGAGTCCTTTTGCGCTGGGGAGCAACAAAAGGATTCGTGCGGTAGGGTTTTTGGCTTGGAAGCCAGTAGGGGCCTTACCGCTTTTTTTTTGCGAGTCGTTTGACCTGACGAGCAAAACTTCTTCGATTCGGTGATCAACCATGGAAACGGCTTTAGAATCCAGGTCATAACCACCGCTGTTCCGGCCATCCCGAGATGCTGGTCTTTTTTGAGGTTCGCCTGCTCGATCGAGCTGATATCGAGAATCGGCCGCCGAATCGAATAGAAGTTGCTCAAATCAGACTGGTCACTAACGAGCCTTATTTTTTGAGGCCTTTGACTGGCTTTATCGCGGTCAAGCACCT
>CAMYNE010000001.1:2244-39074 GCA_947259675.1 uncultured Pirellulaceae bacterium | reverse complement strand
GCCAGCTCGGTCAGGATATGACTGCTGACAAGTATCGATTTGCCGCGTGAAGCGAGTTCCCGAATCATATCCCTCAGCTCAATCCGGGCGCGGGGATCAAGGCCGGCAGCGGGTTCATCCAGAATCAGGACTTTCGGATCATGAATCAACGCCCGTCCCAGGCACAACCGTTGTTTCATCCCTTTGGACAAACCGTTGACAGGTTTGTTCGCCATTTGATCAAGTTGCGTGAAACCCATCACTTCCCGCAGCGCACTCAAACGTGCATTTCCACGCAAACCGTAAGCCCGGGCAAAAAAGTCGAGATATTCTTCGCAGTTCACATCGGCATACGTTCCGAATCCGTCAGGCATGAATCCAAGTCTTCGCCGAACACGGTCAGGATCGTCGATCACCGAAAAGCCGTCGATCCACGCCTCACCTTCGGTTGGCATGTCCAGCGTCGCCAGGATTCGCATACTGGTCGTTTTTCCTGCGCCGTTGGGGCCGATGAATCCGAACACCTCAGCTGGTCGAACGTCAAACGATACTCGATCAGCGGCGCAGGTAGCTCCGAACCAGCGGCTGACTTTGTTCAACCAAATCGCAGTCTGGTCAGAATCTGGTTTACCATTTTCCATGTATCAGATGCACCTTGTTCTTGTAGTCGATGTTTTCCTGGGGAATGGTCACATCCGAATAGTCCTCCAAAATGGCCAAATAATGCCCCGGATGTTGAACAAAATATTTGAGGGAGCGGGCTGTTGCTTGATTCCATTTTAAATCGGCTTCAAATTTTTCATCGTTGGTTACGCTGTTCTTCGGATAATAATAGCCATATGTATGATCTGAATAAGCAGATAACTGGAGGAACTCGTCTCTCACATCCGGCGAGAGTTGATTCAACACGTTGCGAAATTCGTAAGCCACATCGGAATTGTTAAGTTTCTTTTCGCTCTGTTCGAGCGGTACTGCCGTGGCTATTTCGCCAGGAGCCAGATTTTCGATCGTGAAACTTCCGGACGGGGTTGTAAAGACGGCGAGGCGCACCGTCGCGTCGAACTGGTTGCGAACTTTCGGGGTGGTTTCTTCGTTGCCGGCAAGGATGACGAGTGATTGCTCGGTCTTGAAGCTGTTCACTGAGACAAACTGGTGCGGCATTCGAGGACGGATGTCACCGCCATTAAGCGTCACACCATCGTTGCTTTGGCGATAGATGGACCGGGGACTCGACCATGCTTTGGAATTGAAAACCGCTTCGTCCGGTCCAAAGCTGTAGGCTTTCGGTTGAATGCCCTGATAGTGAGAGTGACGCGAAAACGAAACTGCGTGTTGGCGTGAGTGATCAATGGCCGTGAACGATCTGATTCTACCGCGATTTTGAAAGCCATCTGATAAGATTGCGAACATCATCAACCCCAGACAGGCCATCAGGCTGATAATCGGAACGACGGCGAACAGAAGCTGTAACCGGCGTTGTTTCTTCAAGATGAAGTAACTGATCGGACCAACCAGGAGAACAAACAGGCCGATAAGAACTTTGAATCCGTTGATCGGAGGTTGTCCGACATCCGCAATGGCCATCGTCGTCGACGGAATCTCCGCTGAGCCGTCCCCGAATCGCTCGCGGATTGTGCGACCTTCGATCATTGAGGCGTTGAAAAGCAATTTCCATTGGTCCTGCTTCCAGTTTTGCAGGTCGTCATTGACCACGGTTACCCGACCGAGAACATATTTGAATATGGCAAATTGAGTACCCAGCTCGCGGACCTTGTCACCCAAATTGGAGCCTGGTTCCAGCGTTGTCCAATCCGAGCGAGCTTTTTTTTGAGACGCTTTCTCGGATACTGAGTTGTTGCTCATGACTGTGTTTGATTGATAGTACACCATACCGGTAGTGTCCTCATGAACCACGAAATTCTTCAAACCCTTGAGAAGTGCTCCAGGAACCAGCCAGGGGTCTTTTCGTTCCGCGGACATCGAGTTGTTGCCGTCGACGAGTTGGCGAGCGCTTTGTGCGTTTTCCAAGTCCTTGCCGCAATCGAAGACAATCAAACTACCCCCGGCAGCAATCCATTTTCGCAGCGCCACTATTTGTTGGGTGTCCTTCGCGACGATAGAGAGGTCGCTGTGAGACATCAAAACTATCTCGACCGAAGATAAACCAAGCCAGGAACGCGGGACGTCTTTGGGAGCGATCGCGTGAATCGACGTCGACTGGAGCATGTCAGCCGCGGTAGGATTCTTGTTCACGGTTCCAATTTGATTTTGAATGTCTTGATAGTAGTCATAAAGTTCATGGATCGATGGAAACTTGGTTTCGTCGATTGTCAACGCATCGCCTCCCAACTCACGAAACATCTTTCTCCTTGTTTTGACATAGTTGGAGGCCATATTTGATGAAACGGAGGAAGAGACAACCAACAGGGTTGGCATCCCAGGAGGAGCACCGTAGTAATTCGTACTTGTGTACTTCATCGCCAGGTCTTGGCCTGGATTGAACGTCAGACTGCCATCACTTTCCACGTGAATGACAGTGTTGTAGCCGTAAGACATTTTGGAAGAAAGCGGGACATAGAGTTCAACTTCGACAGACGTTTTACCTGCTTCGAGGATGATCGGTTTGGTCACGACGGCAACGTCTTGTCCGTTCCCCAATGCCCTGGCGACGACGTTGAATTCCACCGTCTCGCTCAACGGTTTGGCGGGTTTCAACGAGATCGTAACCTTGACTCGTTTGTATCCAAAATTCGAATTAATCCACTGATCCTCAATCTTGACCTGGATGCGATTCGCCGTCGGCTGTGCCGTTGTCGGGGTTGCGAATCCGAATCCCAGGTAAATCGCGAGGACCACAAACGGGACAGCACGGTTAGTGAAGTTCATGACTTTCTTTCGAATGGTTCCGTGGAATTCAACTACGTTGATGACTGTGATTTCGAAGACTCGGAATTGGGCGTGGCATCTGGCTGATCGCGAGAAGGATGTTCACTTGGGTTCGAAAGAGGATTTGACGAACTCGTCAAGGTTGTTCTTTCGGTCATCGCTTCAGGCGTCTGTCCTCCGGGGAGGGCCTTGGAGAATGCCAAAACTGTCCAATAGACTGCCGCGTAGATCGCGACGGGAACAAACAGACCAACGATCGCCAGCCCCATTCCGTGGGCCACCACGTTGCCCCGCGCTGCAAACCCCAGAACCATACAGACGAGCGCAACGCCGACCATGCCAATCAAAAGCTGACGAATTGTATATTTGGGAAGCAGCATTTTGTCTCCGAAATCAACTGGTGGTTGGCTTCACGCAAATCTTGAAACGCGATAAACCACCCTTTGGCCCGGTATCGATTCTAGCGGTTTTCGCGGTCGACTAAGTGATTCGCGTAAAAACATCAATAATTGTCCGATCATGACGGTTCTTACTGGAAAATTGGGTCAAAAACCGTTGGTGGTCGATGATGATTCAGTTGCATTGTATTCCGAGATGGGACTCAGGTTTTCCAACGTTTTCGTTGACACCTTTTTTCTAGGGTAACTATACTTGGGGTAGCGGCATCCGCCACAATTTGGGGCAAAAGCGTAGAGCGGGCAAGTTGTTCGTCTGTGATTTTCTTCCCAATAAAAAAAACGACAATTTCTGATCTCCTGAAAGGGCGGATCTGAAATAATTGCTTTTGGAACACAAGACCCCACCCAAATACCAACCGTCACGATAGAGGTATTCTGATGAACTTGATGGGAAAGATTTTCACTTTGCTGATTTTCTTCATGAGCATTTGCTTCCTGGTGATTGCCGTGATGGTGGGCGCCTCACACCGAAACTGGAAACAGACTGCCACGCAAAACAAGGAAGCGGCCGACCGGTTCCAAGCCTTGCTACAGGAAGCAACGAGTTCGACTTCGGAAAAAGAGAAGCTGTTGAACGCGGAACGCGTTTCCAGAGCATTCCAACTTTCGCAATTGGAATCTCAATTGGCAGTTGCGATTCAGAATCGTAACGAAAAGGAAGAGCAGCTGTTTAAGGAGTTGTCTATCAGTCAGGATCGACTTCAGAGAATGGGTGAAGCCGAACGGCGGTTGGCACAACAAGACACAGAAATCGCCGAACTTAAACTCCAGAATTCAAAGCTGGTCGACGACGTTGCCGCGCAGCGAACTTCTGTCGTTAACCTGACGAACAAAGTTTTCGAAGCAGAGGGTGTCAACGAACAAAAAGAGCAACTGGCGCGCGATTTGACGGAAGAGCTTGCCAAGAAAACAAAAGTCATGAAAGCTCACGGCTTGCGTGATGATGCATTGACGAGTCACATCCCACCCGAAGTGAATGGTGTGGTCCAGGGTGTTCGAGATGATGTTGTTGTTGTCAGTCTGGGTACGGACGACGGAATTCGAGAGGGTCATGTCCTCGACATCTTCCGAGGTGACCGATACATCGGAAAAGCAGTTGTCACGATTGCAGAGTTCGACAAATCGGCGGCTCGTATTTCACCGGACTTTCGTCGGGATTTAGTTCAGGAAGGTGATCATGTCACAACTAAATTCTGAATTCGAAACCGGTGAAGTTGGCTTTGAAGAGACTTATGATCAACCAGAAATGGAAGCTCCCGGATTGCCGGCCGCGCCACAATATCGCCAAAGAGGGTTTAGCATCTATTCCGTGATGCTGATCCTATCCTTCGTCTTTTTGATGATCGCGGCCATCGTGTTGTTCATGGAAGCGGACAAATACTAACTAACTGACCAGCACCGGGTGTGACCATGTCGCAAGCCACTGAATACGAAGAAATGACCGACAACACTGAGTCAATCGGTCAAACTTCTGACGAGTTGGATCAACCAAAGACCAAGTCCAAGTTGCTCGATATGAACGTCTTTGAAGTCATGTTGTTGATTTCATTGATCTGTGTCAGCCTTGCCACGATTCTTTTGGCGTTCGAATTGCGTACCTTCGGTGATTTCCCGTTTGGCTTTCCTTGGCGGACGGACGAATTCCTTGTCAAATAATCCTGGTTTGATGGCTCTTCTCAACTAGAGTTTCACACTTGCAGACGAGCGTTTCGCCGAAACTCGTTCCCTTCCGGCCTCGCAATCGCTAACATATAGGTTTCTCAGGTGGTTGTCGCAGTATGCGCAACCTGGCACCGATTCCAGGAGCGGGCGGACTTTGGATACGAAAGACGCGACCCAAGTCGTTCACGATCGCAATACACTTGGCGACTTGTATCGCAGTTGCCAGGCGTTGCTCGAGAACGTCACCAGCGTCGTGATGGGAAAACGCGACCAGGCTCGACTTTGCCTTGTCGCTCTTCTCGCTGGCGAGCATGTTTTGCTGGAAGATGTGCCTGGCGTTGGCAAGACGTTGCTTGGAAAGGCGCTCTCAAGAAGTGTTGATGGGACTTTTTCGCGAATTCAATTTACGCCCGATCTACTTCCCAGCGATATTGTCGGTAGCTCTGTGTTTGATTCGACCAAGAATCATTTCGTATTCAATCGCGGTGCCATCTTCAACAATTTTGTCCTGGCGGACGAAGTCAATCGTGCCCCGCCCCGAACTCAAAGTGCACTTCTTGAGGCGATGAGTGATCAGCAGGTCAGTGTGGACGGGATCACACATGAACTGCCGGACCCGTTCATGGTGATTGCGACCCAAAATCCATTTGAATTTGAGGGGACGTACGTGCTTCCCGAAAGTCAGCTGGATCGCTTCTTGTTGCGATTTTCGATGGGCTATCCCGAGCGAAAAGCGGAAACCGAGATTTTGAACAGTCATCGTTCCGGTCAGCCGGTTGATCAACTTCAACCTGTTTGTGATTGGCGACGTGTTCTCGAGTTTCAAGCGGCCGTTCGGGAAGTCAAAATCGACGAGTCAATTATCCAATACATGTTGAATGTCGTCGAAGCCACGCGAAATACGCCTGATTTGAGTGTCGGTGTCAGTACCCGTGGAGCATTGCTCTGGTATCGAGCGACACAGTCGATGGCATTCGTTGACCATCGCGATTTTGCCGTACCAGATGATTCCAAAAACCTGGCCGTCGCGGTTTTGGCCCATCGGGTTCAGGCGACGGGTATCATGCAAGGCGCGCAAAGGGACCGCGTTGAGCAAATCATCAACGAAATTATCAGTCAAATCCCGCTTCCGACGTAATCGGTTTATTGTGGCCAACGAATCCGCCAAGAAGTGCCGACTCCACATCCGGCTGACGCCTGAAGGATGGGTGTTTGTCGTGATTCTGGCCTTCATCACCGTCAGTGCGATCTTGCGGAGCGTCAACCTCCTCGTCGTTCTGGCGGGCATGATGATCGCACCGCTGCTTCTGAGTTGGCGGTCGCAATTACACAACCTTAAATCGCTGATTTGCAAACGGATCGTCCCACAGCATATTCATGCCGGGCAGATCGTGAACTTCCAATGGGAGTGTCGTAACACCAGCTCTCGGTTGAATGCATGGAACATTTTGATCTCCGATACGCTGCAACGGTCGGAAGACCCTGACGACAGGATCAAGAAAGACCGCAAACGCGATCTCGTTCGTACGTCAGTCAGCTTCCCCCAGATCTGCATTGGGCAGTCATCCTACGTATCGTACAAGACGCTTTTTTCGAACCGTGGAATCTACAAAGTCAAAAACGCAGTCTTATCGACGACGTTTCCCTTTGGTTTGATGCGTTGTCACGCCAATCTCGGAATGCCACGCTCGTTGATTGTCTTTCCACGCATTGGAACCCTGAGTGCCAGCTGGGATCGGCGATTGCAATCGGTTGCGGCGGGGTCCGAAGCGCTAAAACGACGTCGTGGAATCGAAGAAGACGAGTTTTATGCTCTTCGGGAATGGAGATCGGGAGACAATCGGCGGCATATCCACTGGCGGACTTCCGCAAAACTGGGCCAGCCGATGGTTAGACAGTTTGATCAACGAAGTAATCGCGATCTGGCGATGGTCCTGGATTTGTTCACCGATGGCGAGTTTGCGGAATTCGATAGCTGGTCAACGCGATGCGAAACGGTGCTGAGTTTCGCCTCGACCGTGTTAGCGAAACTGGGAACCGCGGTTCAGGGCCAGGTTGCATTCGGGATTTGCGGTAATTCTTCGGAAATCCTGACCGGCCGGTATCAACATGAACTTGTCATGCAGATCATGCGTTCACTAGCCGTGGCTCGGGGTGGGATGAGTGAGTCGCTTGGTCGTACGATTCTCGAACTTGCCTCCTGCGTTTCAACCGGAACACCGATTTACGTGGTGAGTTCTCGGGCAAGGCCCGAGGGGTTCTCCAAGTGGGGGCTGACCGAGTCGGAACGGACCAGTTTATTGCCCATCTTACGGTGGCTCCACGTCCGATCTGCCGAGTTCGCTGAATTGTTTACCGAGAACTCGGAAAACAATGAGCGGCAAATTCAGCAATTGCAACAAAAATGGGTGAGCGATGCTGACGATTAAACGCGCGGTCCAGGTGTCAATGTTAGTGTTGGTTCTAACCAGCGGTTTGCTGCTTGGACTCAGTCAGCGAAACATTGAACTGACAGTCATCGCGGCCATTGGCGCGATCGCAGGTTTTATCGTGACTGACTGGAAACAATGGTTCCAACTGCGCGGTCTGTTTGCCAACATCGCTTCGGTCATCGTTTTGATCCTTGCGATGAAGGATTTTCTGGGAGGTGATGGAGCCAGCAAACTCGTATCTGTTTCCAACCTCTTGGTTTACCTGCAAACCGTTTTGATGTTTCAGGAGAAAACGCCGCGATTGAATTGGCAACTGCTGGTGTTGAGTTTGCTGCAAATTGTAGTTGCGGCAATTTTCAATCTGAATTTCGAAGGCGGCTTAATGTTTGTGTTTTACTTCTTGGTCGCAGGCGTTACGCTAATACTTCAATCTGTTTATGCGAACAACGATAATATTTACAAACAAAACCAGCTCGCTTCCAGGGATATCGCTCGTCTTTCTCAATCAAACGATTCTTTGACAACGGCGAGCATTGGCAACTTGGCGGTCAACCACAATCGTCCGATCGCTATATTTGATACTGTTTCCGACCAGCTGGCCGGTTATCGTAGCGTGTTTCAACATCTGTTTCTGTGGCTGGGTGTGTCGCTGTTGTTTTCGACTCTGCTGTTCTACACCATCCCGCGAGGCGAACAAGCATGGTTTGGTCCCAGCTTTGTTGAAACGAGTGCAACAGGAATTAGTAAACAAGTTGACTTAAATGAGCGAGGCGTTATCGAGCCATCTGCAAAATTGGTAATGCGAGTCTGGTTCGAAAAGCGACTTGGCAAAGACGAGTATGTTGCACACCAACTTAATGGACCCGTCTATTTTCGCGGGATGGCATTGGGGAACCTCACCATTGTCGACGACAAAACAACCTGGACGGCGCCTTACGACCGGGTCTTCCCCTCGGTTTATCAGGCAATTCGAGAAACGGGCGATTGGCAAAACGCGATTCGTCAACGGATCACGCTCCAGCCAACTACGGACCCGCTTATTTATGGAGCCATGCCCGTTTACCAGTCAGAAAAAACTCTGAGCGAGATTGAATATTGCTTTGAGATTTCGGCGTACAGTCGTCGAAAAGGGAATGACCGAATTGAAACGACCCCCTATTCTTATGCGTTCAAGACTTACCACGATTCCGATGGGCAATTGTTCGATTCGTGGCCCTACCTTACCGATCATGTCGCGTTCGTCGATATGCCCATGCACACCTACAACCAGGGTCAGTATCGCTGGCTAACGGAATGTGATCGCGATCGATATCCAACGCTCGTCAAAATAGCCGACCAAATTGGAGCCGAGAATCCGTCGGATCGACTGCAACAAATGAAGGCCATGGAACAGTATTTTTCCCGTCCCGGTCTTTTTCAATATACGTTGGATTTCACCAACGTCGAATTTCGCGACGACATCGATCCAATTGAGGATTTCTTTGGTAATCATCGTAGCGGACATTGCGAACTGTATGCATCGGCGTTAACGCTGATGCTCCGCAGCCAGGGAATTCCCGCCAGATTGGTCGTTGGATTCTACGCCAGCGAATTTAACGATGACGCCAAGTGCTATATGGTTCGCGAGTCTCATGCTCATGCCTGGGTCGAGGCGTATTTGCGACCGGACGACTGCTCGCAGAAGATGATCGCCGAAAAAAGCGCAGGACCTGGCGGTGCCTGGTTACGCCTGGAACCAACTCCCGAATCGGCGTTGGGCAATCTAAACTCGTCAGGTAATCCAATTGAGTCGGCCCGTACACTCTGGCAGGATTATGTGCTCGGCCTGGACTCCTCGGATCAGGACCATTTTGCTATTGATTCGCCATCTTCACGCCTATTGGGGCTGTTGGATCTCTCCAATTGGAATCAGAAGTTTCAGGTAACGTCGGAAGTCCTTGAACAACGGCCTGTCCTTCGCGCAGGCATACTTCTACTCGTTCTTTTGGCCGTGATGTTCGGCTTGTTTAAAACGATAAACCCAGGCGGCAAAACAGCCCGAGAGCATCAGAAAACACCGACGATGGGTCGAATTCGTCGGCTGTTAGGAGGTGCACTGTCCCTGATTTCACCCGAACTGGGCAAATGGGTGATGGGCGGAACTTCCCGGGAGATTTCAGCTGACTTTTATCGCCGGCTAACTCGGATATTGAACAAAACGGGAAATACCCGTTCGCCGTCCGAGACTCATCGAGAGTTTGCCCTGGACGTAATTTCGAAGTTGGCCCCGGTTGATCCAAATGATTCAATCAAAAAGACAATCACCGATGTTACCGAGGTGTTTTATCAAGTTCGCTTTGGGCACGTACAACTGGAAAAGGACCAGCAACTCGAACTGACGAAACGATTGAACGAATTGGACAAACAACTCAGTGCGGTTACCGAATCCGTGAATCCAGTCTAGCCCGTTCTCCGCTGTTCATCACCGTTGCCTGGATGGATTTTGAACATACCAAGCCTGGCGGAAAACGACCGATTATGTGTGGGCTCCATGGTTTGTCCGACTCTGATTGCCGCTTTCTCGCTCGATCAGTTGTTTCTGAACGATGTCCAGAATTGTCCTGGCAACATTTGACTTGGATCCTGATGAAGTCGCAATAATGTTGCCCTCATGGTCGATGATTTCGACGTTGTTATCTGGCGAGTCCATTGCAGCGATCCCGTTTACGACGACCAGGTCACAAAACTTTCGTTGTAGTTTTGACAACGCTCGAAACCTGGCGTCTTCGGTTTCAAGTGCAAATCCGACTGACCACTGGGACGGTTGTTTCTCGACGCCTAAAGCAGCCATGACATCGGTAGTTTCGATCAGTTTGATTTGCAGAGCTTCACCAGTTTTTCGAATTTTATGGTCGGCGACCTCCACAGGCTGATAGTCGCAGGGAGCGGCAGCTCCAATCACTCCATCGCAACCTCTAAATTGCGTTACGCAAGCACTAAGCATTTCGTCGGTGGAAACCACATCGATTACTTCGGCGTCTGTTGGGTATTCGATTTGCACCGGACCACTCACGACGACAACTTGATGACCCTTTTCAAGAGCCGCTTCGGCAAGACAGCGTCCCATATTGCCGCTTGAGGCATTACTCAAGTAGCGAACCGGATCGATGAACTGACGAGTGGGTCCCGAGGTAATGAGGATGCGCGCCATTGAAGTTCCTATTGAAAATATGAATCAATCGCCTCGCGGATCGTGGTGGGTTCTGCCATTCGCCCGATGCCTTTAGTGCGACAGCTTAACCAGCCTTCCTGAGGTTCGATGAAGGTAACTCCGTCGCTTCTCAATTGGTCGACGTTGCGTTGCACGGCTGACTTCTCCCACATCTCATTGTTCATCGCTGGCGCCATGAGAATTGGACCCGTGAAACAAAGGTACAAGGTGCTCAGGAGATCGTCGGCGATGCCGTTCGCGGCTTTGGCCAGAAAATTGGCTGTTGCCGGCGCAACACAAAGCAAATCCGATTTGCGAGCCAGCTCGATATGAGCCCCCAAAGGAAACGCTACATCAAAAGTATTTGTTGCGACGGGCGTGCCGGTCAAGGCGGTGAACGTTGCAGTGCCAATAAACTGGAGGGCCGCCTGCGTCATCACAACATCGACTTGATTGCCGTTCTGGATCAGTTCACTGACAAGCGATGCCGTTTTGTATGACGCGATTCCGCCTGTGATTCCGATTAGGATTTGAGTCATTGGTTTGCTTTGCTGGGGCGCCGAAAAAAGGCGAGGTTCCAAAAAGGAGCCTCACCTTGGCTGTGCGAATCTCAGAGACATATTGTGCCGGTCGCACATACGACTAATCTTGGTGAAAGTTATCCAGGCTGCGCAGATAGATCGGTTCTATCTCAGGCTCGCTCCGATTGTGTTCACTTCGGGAAACTTGGATAGCGACGATATCCTGGATTCGAATTACAAATCGTCAAGGTTTAGTTCTGGTGTATCGGAGAAATCGGGTGACTCTCCAATCCCTACTTCCTGCGTCCTGTCGAGGTAGATCTTGTCTTGCAGAATCTCTTGCAAAACGATCGCCATTTTGTCCTTGAGGTGGGTTTCAATGAGTGGGCGTGCACCCTGGTTGAGTTGAACCAGGCGTTTTTGAATTAGCGTGGAAAGTTTGAATCTTCCCCCGACTTTGCGAACGATTTCTTCTTCTTTCAGTTCGTCGTACATTCAGAGTTTTCTCCGCTTTTTAGCAACAACTGGCAGATGTCATCGACTGTCTGCTCGACCGATTGATTGATTACGATATGGGAATAGCTTGGGGCTGCTTCGAGTTCGTGGCTGGCGACTTCCAAACGACGCTTGATGGCTTCATCAGATTCAGTACCCCGGCCGTGCAAACGGCGTTCCAGTTCTTCGATTCCGCCTGGGTGAATAAAGATAGAAATGGCATCGGGATAGAGCGGCATGACCTTGCCGGCCCCTTCCACATCAATCTCTAAGATTATCCAGTTGCCCTTGTTTAGACCAGTGGTAACTGGTTGTCGAAGCGTCCCATACCAGTGGCCGCGACCGAAAACCTCGGTGCATTCGAGGAAATCACCCTGTTTGCGATGTTTGTGAAACTGTTCTTCGGTCAAATAATGGTAACTGACACCCTCAGTTTCGCCCACTCGGCGCGGACGCGTGGTACAAGAAACACTCTCTTCCAGCGAAAGCGGACAAGTTGCCATCAACCTGCGAAGCACGGTTGTTTTACCTACCCCTGAGGGCCCGGAGATGATAATCAGTTTTCCTTGTTCGTTTTTCATCGTGTCCGATTCCGCCGATGAGTGCATCAAGTATTCAAGGTTGAAACGGAAACTGGAGGGAATTCATTCCACGTTTTGAACCATCTCCCGAATTCGCTCGATCGCCGTCTTGATTTCGACGACGTGACCGGCAATTTCAGCGTCATTAGCCTTGGATCCAATGGTGTTGGTTTCGCGCAGCATTTCCTGAGTCAGGAAATCCAGCTTGCGCCCGTTGGATTGTTTTTCTTTAAGAACGGCTCGAAACTGTTGGATGTGGCTACCCAGCCGAACTATTTCTTCAGAGATATCTACGCGTTCAGCGAAAATTCCAACCTCTCGTATCATATCAGACGGTTCAACAGAGACGTCGTATTGTTCCAGCATCTGGTTGATGCGATCGGTAATTTTTTTAGAAAAATTCTCGGCGACTCTCGGCGCTAGTTGAGCGATGTGTTTGGTTTCCGCCTCAATTACGTCACAGTTGACGGTTAAGTCTTGGCCCATGAACGCGCCTTCTTTTTCGCGCATCTCGGTCAACCGGCGCAGAGCCTCTTCGGTCGCTTGCTGGACGAGAGGCCAGAAGATTTTCTGTTGTTCTTCGGAGCCCGTTTCATCCACGGTGCCCGGCAAACTCAGCAACGCCTGAACATCGAATCTCTCACCGGTGCTCAAGATGCCGGAAAGCTGTTCGACATAAGCCTTGATCACAGGCTCATTCAGACGGTAGTTCTGCGCGCCATCGAGGAACTGGACTTTGAGCCGTAAATTGACGGAGCCTCGTGTGACGTATTTTTTTACCAGGCCTTCAAGTTCCGACATTTGCGCAGGGGCAAGATCACCGTTGATATTGAGCTTGAGAAAACGATTGTTGACGGTGCGAATTTCGGCAAGCACTTGAGCCATTTCATTCTGGACCAACGCCTGACCATGACCCGTCATGCTGAGTAACAAGATTGATAACTCCTGAGGTTAACCGTCGCTCGAAGAGTCTCTGCCTTGATCGTCATTTTCGCCAGCAGCTTCGCCCGAGCCTTCGGTCGAATCTGGCCCCTCGGTCGAATCTGGCCCCTCGGTCGAATCTGGATCCTCGGTGGAATCTGGATCCTCGGTGGAATCTGGATCCACAGCAGCCGAATCAGCAGAAGACTCGGCCGCTTCCGTTGAGTCTTCGGTCTTTTCCGGATCAGCCAACTCGATCGCGGCCTTTTCAGCTTCGTCAGCTGGTTGCGCTTCGCCGCTCTCTTCCGGTTTCGCTGTTGTTGTCGCGGTAACTTCCGGTTGCTTATCAGCGGTTTCCTTCGCGGGCGGTGGATTGAAGAGTGCAATGGTAAGCATTGAGAGGGTGATCCAGACAATGGCGGTGATCGTGGTGATTCTCGTGAACGCGTCACCGGCTTTGGCGCCAAACGCGCTTTGTCCACCCATTCCGCCAAGTGCACCCGTAAGCCCGCCGCCCTTACCGCGCTGCACAAGAATCAACAGCATCATGAAAAACGAGGATAGCGCAAGCAGCGTACCAAAAAAGAACAAACCAATTGAACCGAGTAAGAACAAACCCATTTTTGAACCTAGTTATTCGTGTCTGTAAAAGCCTTGTTTTGAAACAAACTGGAGCAATCAGCCTGCACTCACTCCCGACGCGTTGATGATATCAATAAAACTGTCAGATTGGAGGGAAGCACCGCCGACGAGAGCCCCATCGATATCGGCTTGGGCCATCAGCTCAGCCGTGTTATCCGGTTTGACGCTGCCACCATAGAGAATTCTGACTTCCTCTGAAGTCTCAGGATTATAACGTTCCGCGAGGATTCTGCGAAGGTCAGCGTGGACCTCCTGGGCCTGTTCGGGTGTGGCGGTTTTTCCCGTTCCGATCGCCCACACGGGCTCATAGGCGATTACGGTTTTCTTGATCTGGTCGGCCGTCAAACCGGCCAAAGACCCGTCAAATTGGGATTTTATCACGTCCAGCGTTTTACCCGCTTCACGTTCTTCCAAGGTTTCACCGACGCAAACAATGGGTGTTAAATCACCGGAGAGCACGGCGTGAACTTTCTTGTTGATCAACAGGTCACTCTCGCCCAAAACGTGCCGACGCTCGCTATGGCCCAAAATGATGAACTGGCAGCCGATGTCTTTCAACATACCCACGCTGATCTCACCCGTGAACGCGCCGCTCGCTTCAAAATAAGCGTCCTGCGAACCGACGTTAATCGACGACCCGGCGACCGCTTGCGAAACCGCATCCAGATAAACATAGGGCGGACAGATCAAGATGTCGGTGTTGGAAGAGTCCGCACGACACAGTTCGGACGCCAGCGAGACCGATTCTTCTCGTGTGAGGTTCATTTTCCAGTTACCAGCAATAAGTGGGCGACGCACGGTGTTGGCTCCTTACTCAATCGTCAATCATTCGGTTGCCAACAAAAGTTGGTGGCAACATGTTGTCACAATGAACTTAAACTCCGAAAATGGACCCGCAAGTTTAGCAAATTGCCATTGACTACCGACAGGGTAAAAAACGGAATCGGAAGAGAATATGCGAGTATTTAAGAGCGTTATTCAAGTCTTGCTGTTCCTGAGTTCGTTTGGGTTCTGGCCGGAAGTTGCTGGAGGTCGGATAACAGCAGCTCCAGGGCCACAGGAAGAACAAACGTCCCAGCCTGATCCGGCAATCAAAAAGATCATCGAGCAATCGCTTAAAGAACACCCGATGCCGGGGATCGTCGCCGCGATCGCCAAGCGAGATGAGTCGATCCGTGTTGCGGCTGTAGGGGTCCGCAAATTCAATGATGAAACCCCGATGACGATCCATGATCAATTGCATCTGGGTTCATGTACCAAGGCGATTACTGCATCCATGCTTGCGCGGCTGGTCGAAAAAGGCGAGTTCACCTGGGACATCACCGTCAAACAGGGCTTGCCCGAAATCTCCAAAAAGATTCATTCCGATTATCACGACGTGACACTCAGGCAATTGGTCATGCACCTGGGTGGAATGCCGGCAAACGCGAAGAATTGGCGCTTGCAAGGTGGCGACAACTTGACCGAAACGCGTGGTCTGATCGTCATCGACTCACTTGCGACGGCTCCCAAGAAAAAACCTGGTACAGAATATGTCTATTCGAATCTCGGGTACATGATCGCCGGATTGATTGCGGCCAAGAAGACAGGAAAGCCATGGGAGCAACTCATGCGAGAAGAGGTTTTTGACGTGCTGCAACTTACTACCGCTGGCTTTGGACCACCTGGCACGTTAGGCGAAGTCGATCAGCCTTGGGGGCATTTGCCGATTGCGAATAATAAATTTTTTGCGACGCAGATCGACAACGCACCAGCACTTGGGCCTGCCGGTACGGTCCACATGAGCATCGCCGATTGGGCCAGATTCGCACTCGAACATACAAGGACCGAAGGAGGCGACTTTCTCTCGGCAGAATCGATTTCAGAACTCCACGTTCCCAATCAAAAGAGCGAATATGCCAAGGGTTGGATCGTCGTAAAGCGTGGCTGGGGCAAGGGCACCGTTTTAACTCATGGCGGGTCCAATACCGTATGGATGGCCCTCATTTGGGTTGCCCCAAATACCAAATCGGTTTATCTCGCGGTAACCAACGTTGGTGATCCGCAAAAAACGAGAGTGGCAGTCGACGGGGTGATCAGCAAATTGATTCAGTTGGACCTGACAGGCAGGTAGTGCAGGCTACCGATCGTCGTAGACACGTGTCGTTTCTTCCTTTGAAACAGGTGTTGTTCGCCCATCCGTCAGCAGACGAACCACGACTCGGTGATCGCCCTGTCCAATTCCCTTGCCGTTTACGACCAGCTTGATTTCATCATTTGGATTCATGCTGGTAATTGGAGCAAACAAGATTTGCTGACCGCGGATTTCGTTCGGCAAATTGCCGTCAACCGAAATTGGCTGAATCTCGTTCGGAAAATCGATCTGGATTCTGACGTTGGTCGCAGTTTTGGTTCCCTGATTAATCACACGAATTCGATAACTCGTTGGGCTACCGATTTCAATTGGGTCAACAACGTCGTCAATGTCAAAAAACACGTCGATCAAATGCTCAACAAGTAATGCCTGCGCCGTTTGTGATTTCTGATCAAGGTCAGCCATGGCTTCAAAGTTAATTTTTTGTTCGCCCGATTCGACAGGTAGGGTTGTCAGCTCAACCGTACCCACAACATTTGGCGTCAACTCCGCGAGGCTCCAATAGACTGCATGGGTGTTAGGGTCGTATTTGCCCCGGTTGTTGGCGTTGAGGAATTTCAGGCCGCCAGGGAGTCGAGCAATCAATTCGACGTTGGTTGCATCTGCGGTTCCTTTGTTTTCAACCGAGAACTGATGCGTCGCTTCCCGCTTGAGAAACTTGCGTCTCGGCCCGTTACCGGTTGCGACCAGTTGAGGTGCAATCACTTCCATGTCGAGGGCATGTTGGGCCGTCAATCCGCCATCGGCCGTTGCGACCAGAACGTTTTTCAAGCGTCCGATTTCGGCAGCGCGTAAGGAAAGGCGAACTCGTTTTGATTGGCCTGGGGCGAGCGTTCCGATCTCATATTCAAGCTCACGATATCCATCTGAAAATTCAAGTTGAGGTGGAACATCTTCTTGAATCATGACTTTTTTGGCAGGTCCGTCGCCCTTGTTTTCTACTGTAACATCGAGAACGACGTTGTCGCCAATCAGCACTTTGGATTGAGCCGTTTGTCGGATTTCCAAAACCGGCTTGGTTACGAGCGTCCGCATTGAGGCCTGACTTGCAAATGTGACATGGGCGACGCTGCCAATCTCACCGGGACGGACCGGCTTTAACTGAATCTTGATTCGCTTTTCCTGACCGGGACGCATTTCGCCCAGGTTCCAGCGGAGGTCCCGGGCGCCAGCGCGTGTCGGTTGTGGGACTGCCGAAACATACTCGGTCCCCGTCGGGATCATGTCAAAAACTTGAACGTCATTGGCGGTCACTTGTCCCGCATTGCGAACGACAATTTGGAAGTCGGCGGACTGGTTGACTTGAATCTCGCGCGGCGCAATTTTCTCGATCGTGAGTGAAGGCGCTTGAACACCTTCCAACTGCCGATCGCCCGGAGTTCCTGCGGCACCTGAATTAACGTTGCTGATGGCCGTCGAACCGGATGTCGATGAAGGCGTTCTGATTTGCGAATACGATTGTCGAGCTGGAGGTGAGCTTAGTGGTGCGGTTTGTCGTCGCAAGGACTGGCCTTGCGTGACTTGCGGGGACGGTCCGGATTGCGTTCGGTAGGTTGATCCTGGACGGGACGAGGTCGAGCCGACTGTTGACGGTTGTCCAAATGGCTTCAGGTCACGTGACGTGTCAAACGATGCGTTGGGGTTTGTGGCTGGCTGGATAGGCGACCGTTGCTCGACCACCGAAGTCGGCCGTTGTGGTTGGGGATTGTTGTTGAAGCTTGATTGCAACGATTGACTTGGATTGTTTAGGCTGTTTTTTGCCGCAGTGGATACTGAGTCCAATCGGTTTTGCGTTTGTTGAAAAACGTTATTCACGGACTTTTGCCCCGAATCGCGGAGGTCCTGAGCGATGTCACTTGTCTTTTGTGTGACATTGTTGAGTACGTTCGGTATGGCAGATGAACGCGATCCAAAAGAATTATCGACCGACACGTCGCTGGGAGATTGTGTTGGCGGTCGTAACGAGGGAGGTTTTGTTGTTTGCGTGCGAGACGCTACAGGCTGCCCCGTGGATCTCGCTCCGGAAATCTGATCGGAAAAGGTTTTTACGGGAGGCGGAGTCTCGGTCGATACTTGTTTGGCGACGACGACGGGCGTTCTAGCTGGAATTCTATTTGGCAATGCTGGTCGGGTTGACGCCGTGGGCTTCAAATCAATTGCGGAAGGCCGTGTGGTTGACTCAATCGCCGTTTTTGCAACGACGGGTGGAGACTTTTGTGGAAATGGTTTGGCGATAGGTTTTGCAAACTCGTTAGTGTCAAAACTTTTGGGCGCAGGCGCGCTGAATTCGCCTTTGCTTGAGTTGTCCGCGAAGCTCAAGCTTTTCGGCGGTGGCGTAGTCAATTCTGATTGAGTTGTTGATTTTGTCTGCGGCGGTTCCTGTTGGAGCCGTTCAATGTGTTCCGGTTCGGCGTTTGAAGCTACTTCGCCTGTCTGTTCTTTGCCTCCGGTCACCGATTGGACAACCGCAAACGTACCCAAACCGACGAACGCCACGACAGCCAGAATTCGAACAAGAATGGCGCGGGTAAAACGTGGGCTACGCTCATCACTCGTATTAGACATGACTCGATTCCATTTTATTCAACAAGTCGACAGGAAGTGTGAAAACTGACCGTCGGTAAATCGGCTTGGAATCGATAAACAATTAGATGGACTTCAACCCAAGTGCTTTTTCGGCTTCCGTGCCAAATCAAATTTATTAGTACGATGCCAGAAAATAATTGCGTCACAGAACTCAAACAAACACCTTGCTCGGACACTTGCTGACGATAAATGGATACCAAAATCAAGGGTTTTATATCAATAGCAGTTACCCGAATCGGGTAGGCAACGACATTGCTTGAAGACGCAATTAGCGAACGTTCTCGTTCTGAAAGAGTGACCAGGAAAGAATTTGAGAGCTCAGGTCATTGTCAGTGCCACCGTCATTTGGGGGCCGAGATACCATGCTAGCCCGCTATTTGCTGGCGGATCCAAGTCGACGAATTCGCTTTGGGCAATTCTTCCAAGACCAGATCATATCGCTTGCACGGTTGCCAGAGCCGCGCCAACGGAGCCATTTATTTTTAATCCGTTACATGCGTGTCGCGAAGAGCGACGAAAAGAGCCAGGGTTGCTGAATTGAAGTTAGTCGGCCATTTCTGATTCACCCTGAGTGGACTTATCTTCCAATTCAGGACCCTGTTCAGGCTCTGTATCGTTAACAACATTCGGCTGGGGATTCTTGATTCCCCGGAGCTGTCGTTTGAGTCGCGTGAGAATTCCCTGCCGTTTGTCGGCGTGATCGGATTCGAGATTGTTCTTAAGACGTTGGGCACGTATCAATTGTGCTTCTCGTTCTTCGTAGTCAGCTTTTTGCTGTATCAATTTGGCTCGTCTGATCGACATTTCGACCTCGGCATCGCGAAGTTTTTGTCGGAGCTCATCTTTGAGTTTTGCGACGTCGGCAGCGTCTTGTTCCGTCATAGGAATAGTCAGCTCGTTATCAACTTTTTCGACCGGAGCCTCGCTTAGTTCTATGACATCCGGCACTGTCGCAATGATTGGGTCTAATTCCGAGTGACACTCGTCAGATTCATCGAGTAAGCCGTATTGTGCGAGGATGCTGTTCTTGGCTTCGGCATATCCGGTAGTTGGGTTGACGTCCTGAGCTTCCCGCTGATTGAATTGCAATTCAGAAACAGCTTCACGTAAAGCGACAAGTTCAGCTTCGATTGAAGCCAGCGCCTTTTGTTCGGTTTCATCCCGCTCAATTTGGATATTGATAAGAAACTCGAGACTGTCCACGATCTTTTCGAGCTGAGCGGAACTCGGCGGCACAACTTCGTTTGTTGGAAACGATCTGGCTTCAATTGGCATAGGATCGCAATTCATGGGTTCTGGCCGGCAAACTGAAAATCCGAAAAGAATTGAGGAAGAGAGTCTTTGTTCAACAGGAGTATAGGTTGTGATTTTAGGGTGCGGGTCGATTTGACCCAATTCTCATCCGCTCAAAAGCCAGCTCATTTCCATATCCAGAATTGGGTCGATCGATCAATAGGCAACCGCCCCAAAACGTCTTAGAATCGAGCATTGGCGTTGGGTAATGCAATTGCTGCCAGAACAGGCAAAAACGGATTTTTTGGACTTGTTGGAATTACCGTTCCCCGTCGTACAAAACTTCGAAAAAAGTTGGTTCTGAAACCTATACAAACTCGAAATCGCAAGGAAAGCAAAAAGAATGTCTGAACGACCTTTTGTTCATCTTCATTGCCACAGTCATTACAGCCTGCTGGACGGAGCCAGTTCAATTCCGAGGCTGGTAGAAAAGGCGGTTTCCTATGGAATGGACTCGCTGGCAATCACCGACCATGGAAATCTTCATGGCGCGCTTGAGTTTTACCAAACCGCAAAGAAGCACGATCTCAATCCCATCATCGGTTACGAGGCTTATATCGCTGCCGGAAGTCACAAGAAAAAAGGGGATGGATCCCGTGATTCAACCTATCATTTGACCCTCCTTTGTCAGAACGCCACGGGATTTAATAACCTTGTCAAAATGGCATCTGTTGCGAGTCTTGACGGTTTCTACTTCAAACCTCGCATTGATAAGGAATTACTTGAAGCGCACAGTGAAGGTATTATCTGTTTGAGTGGTTGTGTTTCAAGCGAATTCAACCGCGCGATTCTGAATGCCGGTGGAAATGGGGCTGAGGATCATCTGAAGACTGCGGCCAACATTGCCTCCTGGTTTCAAAAAGTTTTCGGCGATCGGTACTTCATCGAAATCATGAACAATGGAATCGAGATTCAGCGGATTGCCCTTGAAGGATCCGTCGATGTAGCCAATCGAATTGGCGTGCCCCTGGTGGCAACCAGCGATTGTCACTACGTCGAAAAAGGTGACTCTGAAGTTCAGGACGTCATGTTGTGCATTAATACGGGCAAGTTCCGCACGGATCAACACCGTATGAGAATGGATGGAGACGAGTATTACCTGCGTTCCCAAGAAGAGATGTACGCCAAGTTTCCCGGGCTGGAGGATACGGTTGCTCGCAGCCAGGAGATTGCTGATTCCGTTCACATCGAACTGGAACTGGGTAAGCGGCATTTCCCCGTTTTTCAGGTCGCTGAAAACGACACACCCGAAGACAAGTTGCGGCAATTGTGCGAGCAAGGGCTTCGAGAACGGTACGAGGGCAATGAAGAAATGTGCCCCAGTGGGCAGCTTGCTACCGTTGTTCAGGACCGGCTCGATCGTGAACTGGGAGTGATCAACAAGCTCGGTTTCGCCAACTATTTCCTGATCTGCTGGGACTTTGTCGAACAGGCGCGACGGCGGGATATCCCTGCCACCGCCCGTGGAAGCGGTGTTGGTGCAATTGTTTGCTATGCGCTTTACCTCAGTCACGTTTGCCCGATTCAATACGGGTTGCTGTTCGAGCGCTTTCTCGATGAAAACCGTTTAGAAGCGCCCGATATCGATATTGACTTTTGCAAAGAACGCCGCGGCGAGATCATTCGCTATGTTAAAGACAAATACGGCGAAGATAGTGTCGCTCAAATCGGCACCTTCGGAACGATGAAGGCCCGGGCCGCGATTAAGGATGTTGGTCGTGTGTTGGGAATTCCGCTCGCCCGCGTCAATCAGATCACAGGAATGATCCCTGACGTACTTGGTATTTCGCTCGACAAGGCACTCGAACAGAGTGACGAACTCCGACAGGCCTATGAAGGCGATCCAGAGGTTCAGGAGATGATCGACTTCGCGAGAAAACTGGAAGGTCTCTGCAGAAACGTTGGCACCCATGCGGCAGCCGTCGTGATTGGCGATAAACCGTTGACTGAATACGTGCCGCTCAGCCGAGTCGCTGGTAAAGACGATGTCATCACCCAATGGTCGATGAATGATGTGGAAGCCGCCGGTCTACTCAAGATGGATTTTCTCGGGTTGCGAAATCTTACGATTCTCAGTCACGCCGTCGACCTGATCGAACAGACAACGGGTGAACGAATTGACCCGCTAAAGATCCCGACCGCAGATGAAGCAACATTCAAGACATTGCAACGGGGTGAAACAAAAGGAATATTTCAGTTGGAGTCCGGCGGCATTCGAGACCTTCTGCAAAAGATGAAACCTGATCATTTCCGTGACATCATTGCGACCAATGCGTTGTATCGGCCAGGGCCACTCGAGGGCGGAATGGTCCAGCAGTACGTGGAGGTCAAAAACGGGCGGCGACCGGCAGAATACAAACATCCGGTTCTCAAGGAAATCACTGAGGAAACCCATGGTGTCATGGTCTATCAGGAACAGGTAATGCAGATCCTGAATCGCCTCGGCAAGATTCCGCTCGCCGCTGCCTACACCTGCATTAAAGCGATCAGCAAAAAGAAAGAAACACTGATCGCTCAAAACTACGAGCAATTCATGACCGGTTCCCAGGAACAAGGGATGAAAAAGGGCGAGGCCCAAAACCTCTGGGAAATGATTCTCAAGTTCGCGGGTTATGGTTTTAACAAGAGCCATTCGACGGCCTATGCCTATTTGGCAATGCAGACCGCTTTTTTGAAAACGCATTACCCCGTGGAGTTTATGGCCGCATTGCTGACCGGCGATATTCCCGATCGGAACTTCACCCGCAAGGATTCACTCGTTGAGCACTTGGAAGATTGCCAGCGAATGGAAATCGAAACGGTGCCACCGAGTGTCAACTCTTCGGGCGTAAACTTTGTCGTTGCCGACGGCAAAATCCATTTCGCTTTGTCGGCGATCAAGGGTTGTGGAACTAGTGCTGCCGCCGCAATCGTTAAGGAACGTAAAGAGAACGGTCCCTTTACAGATCTTTTCGATTTTTGCGAGAGAATCGAATCGACATCGTGCAGTCGTTCGTCGATTGAAACGCTGATCAAAGCGGGGGCAATGGATTGTTTTGGCGGACACCGGGCTCAACTCATCGCTTGCGTCGACCGAGCCATGCAGTCCGGGGCAGCGATTCTCGCAGACAAAAAAAGCGGCCAAAAGAGCCTGTTCGGAGCCGATGACGACGAGAATGAAGAAAAGACGACCGCCGACATGCCCCAGGTTCCCAAATGGGAAGAACTTGAATCGCTTTCAAATGAAAAGGAAGTCTTGGGATTCTATCTTTCCAGTCATCCACTGGCGCAACATCAACAACTTTTGGAAAAGTATTGTTCTCACAAAACCGCGGGCATCGGAACAACTGGCGATCGAGACCGTGTGACGATGGGCGGAATGATGGTCGCCATCAAACATTCACATGTCAAACGAGTGCGAGATGCGAACTCGCCAACCAAATACGTCATGTTTGATCTGGAAGATGTTGCTGGCGCAATCCGATGCATAATGTGGCCCGATCAGTTCGCGCTGCAGGGACACCTCGTATTGCCAGATGCGATCGTACTGGTTCAGGGATCCATTGACCGGCGCGGTGGTGATGAAGCGAACTTGATCGTCGATAAAGTCATTCCAATCGACGAGATTGGTCAAAATTTGACGACGGGAATCAAGGTTCTGATTGATCAGCACAACCATGGCGAAAATGGTTTGAAGCAAGCTTATGAGATCATTCGAGGTTACCCGGGAAATCGCAAACTTGAGATAGAGCTGATATTGGATGACGGGATGCGGGTGCAAATGGAATCCAACAAACGAGTTGAGGTCAACGAACAACTTTGTTCGCGTCTGCGAGATCTGTTGGGCAACAGTTCGCTGGAAATGCTGATCGATCAAAAAGGCTTATCTGCGAAGGCTCCCGTACGTCAACGCGGACAGTACAGCCGCAGTTAGACCGCGTAACGCGGCGTTTGTTTCCAATCATTCGTCTCGATCACTGAAATCTCGATATGAATATTTACAAAATCTGGCTCCAACGTATTCTTTGCCTGATTGGCGCGGGCCTACTCGTCGCGACTATTCCTGTATTTTTTCCCGTTAGTCTGATGGCAACCATGCATGGTTGGCTTGGGCTCGGCGATCTTCCGGACGCGCCGATCACGATTTATCTTGCCCGCTCGACATCACTACTCTATGCCGTACACGGTTCAATTATGTTGACGACGGGCTTGCGAATCAAAGAACTTGGTGCACTCGTGCCTTTATTGGGTTGGATTCATGTCGTCATTGGGCTGGTGATGTTGGGAGTCGATCTAAATGCGGGAATGCCTTGGTATTGGACGGCCGTGGAAGGAGTTCCGATTAGTCTCGCTGGACTCCTGTTGCTTTGGCTTTGGAAAGAGTCGCAAAAGCAAACCGGAGATGGAGCCCATTCAATGGGCTTAGATACGAAGGCTTAGTTTGGCCCGATAACTTCCCACCCAAGTCTGTCGACGTATGCGCATCAGCGCTGAATCCGTCCAAACACGGTACCCGACCAGATAACGCGCGCTCGCATGAGTCCCGTTCCTGCCTCAACAAAACGCCCTGGATCATCGGTGACTGAGAATTCGATCAATTCGTCCGCGAACGAAGCCGGGCCCGTATCCCCGGTTTCAAACAGTCCTGTTGCAAAGTTAAACAACCGAATTCTTTGTGTAACAGAACCCGGTCGTGGAACTTTGGATTCAATAAAAAACGTAAGGGCAACCGGAGATTCCAGTGCTCCGAGTAAAAATCACCTCCAGCGGATCGCTCGATGGCGTGCCGATCGAACCGAGCAGATAGACGTTTCCTCGATCTCTGTCCCGGGCTAAACGAATCTGAGCAAGACTCATTTACTACGTATGGGCTTCCATTTTCGCGGTTGTCACGGCTTCAACATTTGCCGCCTCGGCAACGATCTCTTCGACCGCGGATAACTTCTTGTCGTCGCCAACCATTCCGCCCGCGAATTCGATATCACCAATGCGTTCGATCACACGGTACTTACGGCGATAATCATGGTCGATGTAATCAACGAAGCTAACTCGGTACTCCATCTGGTCGCTCATGTGTTCGGAAAGCAGTCGAATCGACTCCGCTTCAACTTTGGCGGCAAATCGTTCATCACGGAGAATATATTGAAGTTCAAGTTCCGTTTGTCCACGTTCGTACACCTTGATTTCCAGAATCGAATCGTCGACGGACTCATTCAATTCGTTGACAAATTCATTGAAAAAGGAAGGATAAAATCGTTCTCCACTGTCGGACATAATGTAATTGGAGTCTTTCCCTTCGATTTTGGTGATGACATATCGTTCGGTGCCATCGGGTTCTCGGCGAAATCGAACATCGGCAATATCTTTCATCTTGTACCGGATGAAAGGAAAATCGGTCAGTTTCAATCGGGTGATGATCATCTCAGGCTGACCCGTTTCATTGGGTTCAGTTTCGACATAGGCGACGTCGGCAAATATCTCGAGCCCGCCTTTCGTTTCGTGCGCGAGTTCACCAAGTTCTACCGAACCATACGAGTCTTCGATCTTGCTGTTTGAAAAGACGCTTTCGATATTTTTGCGTTGACAGTCGAAAAAAGTTTCGCCACTGACATTGATTAATTCCGGATGATGTTTGAGTTCAAGTCGACACTTGCGAATCGTATGCGCGATCATGTTCATTGGCGAAGGGAACGCGAGCAACAGTTTGGGTTTGTAGGAGTTGATGTCGTCGACCAACCCGCGCACAGCTTCCTCGTCGACCTTGTCGAACAAATGGTAGCGGAACCCAACCCATTTGCTGTACGGATTGAACTTGACCATGTCATCGATGTTGTAGGTGTTCTTCGGATAAAAGACGAGTATTCTTTCACCCGGCCGCCATCCCATTCGATACCAACATTTAAAAAAAGTGAACAGCATTGAAAACATGTGATGCTTGGTCATGTGCACGACAAGCGGCAACGAAGTTGATCCGCCCGTTGCCATATGCATCATGTAGTCACCTTGTCTCAATCGCCGAAGCGATTCAAGCGGTCTCCCTTCGACTTGAAGTTCTTTTGACTTCGGGTCAACCAAAGACCAATCTTTGTTCATGACGGTTTGACCGGCGTTGGCATAGTCTTCTTTTGAAAACGTTGGCAATTGTGCGTAGGCTTCGAAAAAAATATCATCCTCAACGTTTTCATTGGCAGCCAGAAAATCAGTGAACCTGCCATTGAAAAAGGAGCATTCTTCATTTGCCGTGGTCAACAAATGTTCGATGTCTTTGCGAATCTGAGGCCGGATATTCGTAAGTCGATCTTGAGTGACAACTTTCCGGTAAAGTTTCTGAATCCCAATGAACTTGAACATCCATTGATACAAAGTCTTAAGCATATCGCCGCGCCGTTCCGAACTTGCTACATGATTTCAAGCTTACCAAACTAGAAAATGTGTCACCGTTTGTCGAGGCTTTAAGTTGGACAACGGTTAAATTCACCGATTATGATGTAGCATTCTCAAACAGCTCGCAGCAGGTAGAACAGGCTGCTGCCTGATCGTCCGTATTGACAATCTGGCAGACTGTTTTGCGTGTTCGACTGAATTTGCTGTGCACCCTACCAGGAAGAATTTAATGATTCGACAAAGAACATCGGCATTGGCTCTGATTCTGGGACTTCTTGGTTCGCTTGGACTGGCCCAACAAGCTGATCTGCAACGTCGTGTCGAGGTCGTGCAAACAAGGGGTGGGTTGGTAACGAGTAATTCCGAGTATGCCAGTCAGATTGGGTGCGACATCATGTCCAAAGGAGGCAACGCTGTCGACGGTGCGATCGCGACCGCATTTGCGCTCGCCGTCACCTGGCCGGAAGCAGGTAATATTGGTGGCGGAGGATTCATGATGATCGCGCCGACCGATACTGACGAGGTGGTCTGCGTGGACTATCGCGAAACGGCTCCTGCGGCTGCAAACAAGATGACGTTTGTGAATCAAAAAAGTCGTCACGATTCGCGGATGGTTGGCGTGCCAGGAACGGTACGTGGCCTAGCTTTGGCTCATGAAAAATACGGCAAGCTACCCTGGGCCGACTTAATAATGCCGGCCGCAAAAATGGCGCGCAACGGGTTTGTCATCGACGCCTTTCTCGCAGAATCCATCAACTCGGTAATCCGGGCGGGCAAATCAGATAACGCGGAACTTAATCAAGAGCTACATCGAGTTTACGGACGCAATGACAACCGGCGATGGATGGAGGGCGATACGATACAACTTGTGGATCTTGCCAACACGCTGGATCGGATTGCTACAAGCGGGCCCGATGAATTCTATACGGGTCAAACCAGCAGGCTGCTAGTTGACTTTATGCAGAACAGCGGTGGACTCATATCGGTGGAAGACTTGCGAGACTACAAAGCCATAATTAGACCGGCGATTAAAACAGAGTTTCGAGGCTATCAAGTATTTGGCGCTCCTCCGCCCTCTTCGGCCGGGATAACGATTACCCTCGGGCTGAATATCCTTGATGAATTGGGGTTTCAATCCGCTGGCGACGCCGATTGGAACGGTCAGCAAATGCATCTGGTAGCCGAAGCCATGCGTCGCGCCTTTCGTGAGCGCGCCGCGCATCTTGGCGATTCCGATTTTGTTGAAATCCCATCGCACCTTACGTCGAAAGAATTTGCAAAAAAACTAGCCTCAAGCGTACTCCGGGATCGTGCAACCAACAGCCGTGACCTCGCGGGTGAGATCGCTCTCGCTGAGGGCGAGTATGAGAGCCCAAATACGACTCATTTTTCCGTAGTCGACGAAAGTGGAATGGCCGTGTCAAACACGTACACATTGGAAGCCAGCTGGGGCGCAAGAGTGATTGCCCCGGGAACCGGTGCCGTACTTAATAACGAAATGGGCGACTTCAACTGGTATCCGGGCTACACCAACCTCAAAGGAAGAATCGGAACAAAGGCCAACCTTGTCGAGCCCCGCAAACGCATGCTCAGCTCGATGTCGCCTACCATCGTTAAACGTGACGGCAAAGTCATGTTGGCGACTGGCAGTCCGGGTGGACGAACAATCATTAATACGACGATTGGAATCCTGCTTCAGCGACTTGTGCATGACCGCACGTTAGCCGACGCGATCGATGCTCCGCGGTTTCATCACCAATGGCTGCCTGACGAACTAAGAATTGAATCGCGGGAAAGCTCAAGTTTTCTGGCGATGGTCGAGGAACTAAAATCGAAAGGACATCAAGTTCGATTGACGGGCAGTCAGGGATCGGCACACAGCCTGGAAATCGACCCGTCAACGGGAATCAAAACTGGAGTTGCGGACCTTCGCCGGGGTGGGCGCGCGTTGGCCACACCTCCAAAAATACCGGCGGCGACTCAAATGCAATCGTTGTTTGTCGAAGCCCGTTCGGTGACGGGCAAGCCACTGCTTCGCAGAACGTTTGACGCCGAGAGGTTTGCGAAGCTGGATGCCGATCTGGCACTGGCGATCGAGGAAGCAAATGCAAACCCGACCGACCCGCATAAACTGATCTGGGTTGGCCGAAGACTGGGGTATTTGTGGCGTTATCATGAGGCGATTGCCTCTCTTTCGGTTGGCATCAATGCTCATCCAAATGTCCCTCACCTCTATCGACATCGTGGCCATCGATACATTACGATCCGGCAGTTCGATTGTGCGATCGCCGACTTGGAAAAGGCTGCCGAGCTAATCAAAGGAACCGATGACGAAGTCGAACAGGACGGCGCCCCGAATGCTGCCGGAATCCCAACCAGCACGCTACACACGAACATCTGGTATCACCTTGGTTTAGCCCATTATTTTAAAGGCGACTATGGTGCTGCACTGGCGGCTTATGAAAACTGCCTGGCGGCGAGTAAAAATAACGATATGAAAGTCGCGACTTTAGATTGGATGTACATGACTCTACGCAGGCTGAACCGGGACGACGATGCGCAAAAACTTCTTGAAGAAGTCACGCCAGAAATGGAACTGATCGAAAGTTTTGCGTATCACAAACGCTTACTCTTGTACAAAGGACTTCTCAAGCCAACCGATTTGATTCCTGAAGAATCATCTGCTGATCGCGACCTGGATTTGGCGACCTATGGATACGGGGTTGGCAACTGGTACCTGGAAAATGGAGACATCGAAGCGGCTAAAACCGTTTTTCAGGAAGTCACTAGTGGGAAATACTGGTCAGCATTCGGCTTCATTGCGGCCGAGATCGACTTGTGCCGATTAAGCCCGTAGTTTGCCGAGGATCAGCAATTTGATTCCGCGATGGGCAGTTTACTTGCTACAATGCTTGACCAACAATTTACAGACTTGATGGAAGGCGACCGGTACTTCTTTTTTTGGGACCAAAACCTCAATCCATCTGAAGTCGACATGATCATGAATACTCGATTATCCGACATCATTAGCCGCAACACGGGCCTGACTAGTTCGTGTCGCACGGACGAATAGCGGTCATGGCGCTCTGATTGCCGGGCGAAACCGACGAAAAACGCCAAACTTAAAGCAAACGCGCTCTAACTTACGGTCTAACGTATTTTTCACGGTTCCCGAACCGTCGACGAGCTTGATTTTGGCAGGCGTGTTTTCCTTTACAATTTCACGTCGACGCACAAGAGTTGCTTAACGAAGTGTCGCCGATCGTTTATTTTGACAGACTCAAACTAACGTCGGTGATCGAGAGCAACAATGCAAATTCAATGGTTTCCCGGGCACATGCACAAAGCCCGCTTGCAGATCAAAGAGGCGGTGCCGCGCGTCGATCTGTTTATTGAAGTGCTCGATGCACGGATTCCGTACAGCAGCGAAAATCCAATGCTCGCCGAATTGCGCGGTGACAAGCCCGTACTTAAAGTGTTCGCGAAAAGCGATCTTGCCGACCCCGTGCGCACAAAAGAATGGATGCATTACTTTGATCGGCTACCGGGAGTGAAGACTCGTTCGGTAACGACAAAGGACCCGGGAACGATCCGCAAACTCAATCAAGTTTGTGTTCAAATGCTCCCGGCCAAACAGGGTGATTTGAAATCAATCAATACGATGATCGTTGGAATACCAAATGTTGGCAAATCGACATTGATCAATATCCTGGCTGGGAGGACCGTCGCCAAAACGGGCAACGAGCCCGCAATTACGAAAGGCCAACAACGAATCAATATCGGAGACGGGATCACGCTAATGGATACACCCGGCGTTCTTTGGCCGAACGTCGAGAATCCAAACAGCGGACTTCGACTGGCGACCGTCGGGTCGGTGAAAGACACCGCAATGGATTACGGAGATGTAGCTTTTTTTGCTGCGGGCTACCTGATCAAGGAATATCCTGACGGCATCAGAGCCCGTTACGAGCTGGAAATTCTCCCGGATGAACCAATTGAGTTCCTGGAAAAAATCGGTCGCAAGCGTGGTTGTCTGGGCAAAAGCGGAGTTGTTGACTTTGATCGTATCTCGCGCATCTTTCTTACCGAGTTACGCGCCGGAATGCTCGGGCAGATTACTTTGGAAACTCCCGAAATGATGGAAAAAGAACGGGCGGAGCTGGTCGTCGCCCTCGCTGAGAAAGAATCGAAAAAGAAGGCGAAAAAAGAAAAACGTAAAGCGAAATTCAAGGTTCGCAACAAGGACGCGGCAAAGAATCGCAAGCGGCGACCATCAGGATGACGTTTGCTGCAATCCTGTCAGGCGCACGTTAGCTCCAGTAGGGTGGGTCGAATTCGCACAACGACTTGGTGGGTCGTCGCAAACTCGATTGTCTGAAATAACAAAGTGTACTCTTGCCGAAATGACCTAAAGCGAATGAAGACCCGCCAGTATCATCGTTTTCTCGACGCCACCCTACAGCCTGTGAGAAATGCGGGCTAGGCGCACGCTAGCTCCAGTGCAGCATAAACAACGCGACGATGGCCACGCTGATTCCCACGATCGTTCGTCGATGTAACGACTCTTCCAGCAGCTTCGTCGCGACCAGCGTCGTTATCAGAATTCCTCCTGCGCTGGTAACTGGAAAAACGATGTAGCCGGGGAAATACTTCAGCGCTACCAAAATAAAAAACGATTGCAGCAGGTTGGTTAGCCCCAACCCGATTCCAAACCAGAGTTCGACCATCATCAGCTTTTGTCGCTTGTAGCCGTGTAAGTAGCAGAGTAAAGCAATTGACGGCAATGAGGCAACGAGAAACGCCGTCAACAGAAACGTCGGTCGCTGCTCGGGAAGGCTGACATGCGTGAACGCTTCTTGAGATAGCCGACTTCCACCACAAAGTAAAAAGAAGCCCAACAAAACAAACGGTGCAAACCAGGGGCGTTTGGCTTTTCGCATGCCGCCTTTGTTTCCGCCGATCAGCGTTAATGCGAGCAACGCGAGTCCGATGCCGACAATCTGAATCAAATTTGGTTGTAGATCCCAATAGAAGGCGGCAAAGGTGATCGGCATCAGAATCGATAGTACGCCGACCACAGTCGTGCTGGATACTCCGACCCATTTGATTGCGTAAATCACAAAGAAAAAGGCAATGAAATAGATGGTGCCCATGGTGCCACCCGTCCACATCGCGCCCGCCGACAATTCGGCAAGGTCTGCATAAATGAAAACTGGCAGAACAACAAGCCCAGCAACGATGTAGTTAATCGCGCCGATTACAAAAATGTTTTCGTTCCGACCGTGGTTGTTCCGGTTACCGACCCACTTGATGCAAAGTGCAAACAGCGAGGAAAATACGGCTTGAAGAAAAAGATAAATCAATCGACTTCAGATCTCGAACCATCACGGGTTCATTGGGATGTTCCTGGGCTGGCACGTCACCAGCTTTTTCGACAGGGAACCGAAAATGAAACAAAACACATTCATAAATGGTTCAAAAACAGAACCAGTAAACGTGATCGACTTTCTTTGGTAAGAATCCTGTTTGTCCGTTATTATAGACGGTGTTGGCGAATCTAATCAGGACCACGAATTCGTTCTAATCATTATGTCGAGCGGCCCATTTTCTCAAAGCGACGATCAGGAACAACCGTTTTCTCCGGGAACGGACAACAATCCTGACGCTACGGTGGCACCCAGCTCCAAGCCAACATCATCGGCAACATCCGGGCTGCCTGATTTGGAGGGCTACCATTTGCTCGCGGAGTTGGGTCGCGGAGGAATGGGGGTCGTTTACAAAGCTCGTCATAAAAAGCTGGATCGAACGGTCGCATTGAAAATGATACTTGGTGGCCAGTTTGCATCCGAAGAAGAAGTCCGCAGGTTTGAACTGGAAGCCGAATCGGCTGCCAGATTGGATCATCCTGGAATCGTCCCGATTTATGAAATTGGCCAGTCGAATGGAAATCACTTTTTCTCGATGAAGCTGATCGAAGGCCAATCTCTAGCGGACAGGCTGGACGACTACCAACCGGACCCGCGAAAGTCGGTCGTGTTGATGATTGAAATTGCACGCGCTGTCCATCACGCACACGAACGTGGTGTGCTTCATCGCGATCTCAAACCCGCTAACATTCTTGTCGATGAAAATGGGCGGGCTTTGATCACCGACCTCGGTCTGGCCAAGCAACTGGACGATCAAAAAAAAAGCGGTCTCACACGAACGGGCCTGGTCATGGGCTCTCCCGGATTTATGTCGCCAGAGCAGGCGGCGGGCAAAACCGACCTCACCACAGGCGTCGATGTCTATGCACTCGGAGCAATCCTTTACTGGTTAATTGCTGGACGCCCACCGTTTAAGGGTGAAACCCAACTGGAAGTGATTCTGCAAACCATCGATAAGGAACCTGAGAGTGTACGGGTTCATCGGCCGGAAGCTGATCGTGATCTGAACTTGATTTGTCAAAAGGCTCTGCAGAAATCGGCGAGTAATCGCTATGTTTCGGCCGCGGCTTTCGCGGATGATTTGCAGGCCTGGTTGGATGGAGAACCGCTGAGCGTGAAACCATCCTCCACTCTCAATCTGGCACGCTTCTGGATTCGCAAGAATTTCCGGACCGTCGCGCTGTCCTTGGGCTGTGGAGTGCTTTGTGGGTTTATGATTGGAATGATCATCCTGATGGTAATGATCGATAATCAACTCGCATTTACCAAGCAAACCTATGCCCAACTGGGCGATTTGACTCAACCCTGGGTGGTGAAATATTTTTCATGGATCCAAGCCATTCCCCGTTGGTTGCTCGGGTTTTTGCCGATTTGCATGGTTTGGCTAACAGTTGCAATCGGTATCTGGACAATTGGTTTGATCAAACCTAAATCCCGAGAAGTTGGAATGGTCGCGGCGATTACTGCCTCATTGTTGGCCGGGATCGTCGCTTACACGATGAGTCTCGGTTGGTCGCCAATCACTGAATACGCCATCAACGAAGGTCGGCAGGACATCGAACTGATTTCGGATTCATTGTGGATGGAGGGTCCCGCGGAGCGCGAACTTGCCCAACGCGCCTTGATGCAGCGATATCCCGGTTTGGACATGATGAACGAGCGTACTCGAGGTCGCCTTGTTTTCCAGAAGATTATTCTCGATCAGGCTTTGGGGATTCCCAAAGGGATGTGGAGTGGGATTGGGACGACGTTGTGTCTTGCAGTCCTGCCGCTCTTTTTTTCTTGCACCTTTGCAGGTTTGATATGGCAGCGAGGCAGCCGCGGATGGGAGTTTGTTGGCAAATCGATCGAATTGGGTATTTATTCAGCTCTGTTTTTTCTACTGTTGACCAAGAGCGTGACGGGCGCGATCGGTACATCACCAGGATTTTGGTATCAGTTTCTTACGTTAGGAGCATTGTCGCTTGCACTTTACTGGGGGGTGAAAGACTTTAAAGCCGCCTGGCGGATTGGAGGGTTCCTACTTGTCAATCTGTTCGTATTTGCGAATTTTATTGAGAGTGGCAAAATCGACAACGCTGGCAAGTTTGCGATGTTTGCGGAATCCGACGAGGAATTGCAGACGGCCGCCCATTATTTTGAAAAGAGACTTGCTCAAGATGAAGATCAGTACGATCGATTTCAACTGGGAATCATCTATGCGTATTTGGACGACGATGAACACTACATGGAACAGTGTCGCAGGCTGTTATCCAATTTCGAAAATACCTACCGTCCTAATGTGGCTGAGCGTATCGCTAAAGTCTGCTTGCTCAAGCCCCATCTTGTTTCGGACCTTGAAACGGTTCATGAGTTTGCAGATATCGTTTCCGGTTACGACTCATCGCCCGACCGCGAATGGATGTTCTTTTGCAAAGCAATGTCCGAAATGAGAAAGGGCAACTTGGCCGAAACATTGAAGTGGAATATTCGATGCCGAGACGTAGTTGACACGGAAAAGAAACAACATCGAACCTATTTGATGGCTTCAACACATGTTGTCGACGCGCTTGCCTACAAACAAAAAAACGAGGATGCCAATGCGAAAGCCAGCATTGAATTGGGAATCGGCGTGATCGATTCTGCCCCCAACATAAATCCGGGAACATGGGTGAACGGATTGGTTTACCAGGTTCTGCTGAAAGAGGCGAAACAGTAGTGCCAATTTCCTAACGGCGATTCGAGGTAGTGCTTAAACCTCAAAAACGGGAACGACAAAGCCACGTCGCTATTTTTTTGCCTTGTTCTTTGGCTTTGGTTTTGGACTGGGAAATACGGATGCGCGTTCGGCGTAACTTTGCCACATGGTTGACATTTTTTCGACTCGGTCCGGGTAGGTAGAAGCAAGGTTGTTTTGTTCGCTACGATCGTTGGCAATGTTGTAGAGTTCCCATTTCACAGGTTCGGTCCGATCTCGCATTTTCCCTTTGGCGACGAGTTTCCAGTCCCTCATTCTGACGGCTCGATTACCCTCGTGTTCCCAGTAAATTGCCTCGCGCTCAAGTGGCTCGCCTTGGAACACGGGCCAAAGGCTCTTGCCTTCCATCGGTGTGATTTCGCGTGAATTAAATTGGCTAGGGTATTCGACCTCGCTAACGTCGACACTTGTGGCCATCAAATCGATCAAATGGGATGGTTCATTGCGTAGTTCATTTCGGCTAGTGAATCCGTCTGGCCAATGACCGATCAGTGGAGTTGAAATCCCGCCTTCGTGCGTCCAGTGTTTGTATTCCCGAAAAGGAGTATTGGAGACGTTAGCCCAGTTTTTTCCGTAACCGATGTACGTATCGGCGGGTCCTGGCATGACATGCCCACGTCGAACGGGCCAACCGTCGCGGGTTTGCGGTGGCACGCTTCCAAAGTAGTGCACTTTGTCGATTGGAATCGGATCCAAGCTTGGACCTGCGCTCCTTGGTTTAGTCTTTTCCGGATTCGGATCGCGTCCGCCTCCTTCTGCACACCCGCCATTGTCCTGAAGAAACATGATGAGGGTATTATCAAGTTGTCCCCGGTCTTCGAGAGCCTTGACGATTCGACCGATTCCCTGGTCCATCTGATCGATCATGCCAGCATAGACTTCCATGCAAGCGGCTTCCCATTTTTTGTCTTTTACGGAATCCCAATTTCCGGCGCACTGCGATAGCTCGGCGTCTTTTGCGATCACGCCCAGTTCTTTCATACTCGCCAACCGTGCTTCACGGATCGGCCCATAGCCTTGATCGTATCGACCGTGATATTTTGCAATGTCTCGTTCGCGTGCGTGCATGGGCCAATGGGCAGCCGTGTAGGCCACGTACATAAAAAAAGGTCTTTGACCATCGTGTTCGCGAATATAAATTGCGGCGTTGTCGCTAACTGCGTCGGTGAAATGGTAGGGCTCGCTGGGTTGGTACTTAGTATCGTTCATACAGGTGATCAGTTCATTTCCTCGGACCAGCGAATTTGGATCCCACAAGCTACTTGCGCCATTGATGATTCCATAAAATCGGTCAAATCCTCTCTGCTGAGGCCAATTGAATTTTTCGGTCTCGTCCTTTGGATTGACATGTTTGGTTACATGCCATTTGCCGACCATGTAGGTCGCATAACCACCCGCCCTGAGTACTTCTGCGATCGTTACACACTCTTGATTGAGTTCGCCGCGGTATCCGTCCAGTCCTTGATCACCCATCATCCAACCGATGCCTGCTTGATGAGGATACAATCCGGTCAGCAAGCTTGCTCGAGTCGGACAACAGCGCGCGGTGTTATAAAACTGGGTGAATCGCAGTCCAGTCGCGGCAAGTCGATTGAGCGCTGGGGTCTGAATTTCGCTTCCATAACAGCCGATATCCGAGTATCCCATATCATCGGACATGATAATCAGGATATTGGGTCGTGCGTCCGGTTCGTCGCAACGCGCTTTATCAAGGAAGACCGAAAAGGATAGAATCAAATAGCAGGTTGTCAGGACTTTGAATGGATTCATGTTCAAGTGAAATTCGGACTGGTACGGATGCTGTAATCGCATCCATGATAAGCGAAATCAACTTTCAAGGCGCGTATGAGATTTCTTTTGACAAATGATGACGGTTGGGGCGCAAATGGACTTAAGTTGCTCGAACGGGTGACCTCTCGCTTTGGCGAAGTCGTGGTCGTTGCGCCCCAAGACCCTCAATCTGGAATCAGCCATCAATTGACGCTTGAACGACCCTTGGTCCTGATTGAACAAGCCAGCGGGTCGTATTCTTTAAATGGCACGCCGGCAGATTGTGTGAGAATCGCAATGACGCAGTTGGAGCGTGATTTTGATTGGGTCTTGTCAGGAATCAATCATGGTGCGAATCTGGGCGCAGATACGTACGTCTCGGGAACCGTAGCAGCTGCCCGCGAGGGATGGCTGCAGGGCGTCAACGCGGTGGCTTTCTCCCAGTATCATAAGCGACGAAAAAGTCAGCCTTTTGAATGGGGGCCTGCCGAGCAACTTGCAGACCGATTACTGGGCAAATTGTTGAAGAAACACAGTTCCGATTCGCGTTGTTTGGTTAACGTAAACTTACCTGACTTGACTCAGGGAACTCTGTGTGTTGACGAAGTTGACATCAAGCAGTGTGAACTCGATCCGAATCCATTGCCGAACACCTATCTCAAAATTGACGCAGGATTTGTCTACGACGGGGACTATCAAGGTCGGCCACGAAAAGAAGGCTGCGATATTGATATTTGTTTTGGTGGAAACGTGG
>CAMYNE010000001.1:0-2204 GCA_947259675.1 uncultured Pirellulaceae bacterium | reverse complement strand
CCTTAAAAGATCTATTTCCAGCCGTTGATTGTCGATTGAAAGATTAGTCATGAAGCCTTGATCCGTGGACGTCGAACGGAATAAGCAGTTATGGATCTAGGCTATTGTCGAGCAACATCCCTTCGATTTTCTGCTGCGAGATCCATCGCGTTTGTAAGGTCTGAAGATATTGAGTTGTCAGGTCGATTGTGGTTTGTTGAGACGCTAATAGCTGGATAAAGCTTACTTCACCTTCGCGATATCCTTCGGTTACAAGGTCCAATGTCTCCTTCGCTTTGGGCAGCATCTCATCCGTATACGCTTTGGTCTGTTCGCAGGCGGTCTGATAATCCCCGTAGATCGAAGCAAGTCTTCTTTGAATCGATAGTTGCACACGGCGCAGGTCCTGTTGCGTCTGAAGGATGACCGCCCGCGCCGCCGCAATATTACCTTGATTTCGATTGTATCGTTGGATCGGTATACCAATCTGAAATCCGCCGAATGTATCGTCGGTAAAAGTATCATGTCCGACGGAGAATTGGGTCTCAATATCTCGTACGCTGTACGCAAGAGCCTGCTGATATGCGGCGTTGGCCTGCTCGATCTTGGCTTGTGCGGCAAGAATCTCGGGACTGTTTGTCAACAAATTATTAAGCACAACCTCCCATTCGACGATTTCTGGCAATTCGTCGAGACTTCCGACTACATTTTCTATGGGTAGGTCAGGCATTCCAATAATGGCGGTCAATTCACGCCAGGCACTAATCCTGGCAAGTTCCGTTTGACGCGCACGATTTGCCGTTTGGCGAGCTTTGATTTCAGCTTGAAATAAATCGGTTTTTGGTGACTCTTCCGACTCATACAGTTTTTTGATTTGTTGAGCAGCTGTTGTTTGCGCTTCATTCAGCTGTTGGGTCAATTGAGTTTGACGTTGAACAATCAGGAGATTGAAAAAGGCTGTGCGAACGTCCGTTAAGATTCGTAGTTTCTGCTGCTCATACTGATATTCCAAGACCAGACTCTCGTGTTCTTTGACCTTCTGATCTAAACAACGTTTGCCGCCTCTTAGGCGAGTCTGTCTGATATATGCACCAAGCAGCGCTGAATCGGCGTTGCCAATTTCTTCTCCCCAGATTCCAAGTGTTGGGTTAGGCTTCAAACCTGCCTGTGTAGCCTGATGTCTCGCGGCCTGAACGCGAGCAGCAGCGACGTTTAAAGTCGGGTTGTTTTGTATCGCAGCGGCCTCGAATTGCTCCAGAGTCAATAGCGACTCGGATCGCTGCACATCTTGAGCAATGGGTTGGACGATTTGAGGCGGGGATCCTAATACCGATCGAGTCGGGCCGCTTAAAAACATCGAATTAAATGCGATTAACCCAATAAAAATTCCAGCTTTAAGCCAGATCCGCGCATTGAGACATGAGCATGCTAATTTGGTCTGGACATAGTTCGAGCGCAATTTCATCACATCGAAATTATCGGTTTGTTTGACTTTGCGGTGTGAGGGTCGTTTGGGGGCATAGCAGAGTCTACGGATTTTGCCTATTTTCCAATCAAAATTGGCGAAAAGGTAAGCTTGGGGTTCCTAAGTTGTTCGACTCCTGACATGCGCGTGGTTATTCACATCCCGACCGAATTCGCAAGCGCGCAAAATCGTGCACGGACAAGATATCGCAGCAGGCCCAAACGGAGTCCTTGAATTCGCCTGTTGTGCAACGACTTGATGGACGGAGTTGATGCGTTTCTAACGTTACTCGAAGGTACGGATCAGGAAGAGTTGGGGGCATTATCATTGTTTAACAACTCAGCGTCACTCAGGCTTGAACTTCAATCAAACTACACCGGGATTCGCAAAAACGCAGTTGCGAAATTGTGCCGTACAACGGCACGGCGATTGGTGACGGTATGACCGTTGGACTTCCTGAAATAGTTAATGGTACCTCCGCCAGACCATTTGCGGCAAAGACCATTGTGATTCTTACAGATGGCGAGAACAACAACGGGGTCGCTCCCGTAACAGCGGCGGCAACCATTGTGGCTGCAGATGCGGTTACGATTCACACGGTGACCTTTGCAACCGACAATGAAGAGGCAAAAGACGATATGAGGGGAGTTGCGGCCACTGGTCACGGTAAACATTATCATGCGGACACGGGTGCTGAATTGGTTGCGACCTTCAGGGAAATTGCAGACAACTTGCCGACGATTTTGACGGAATAGTTTTC